>NZ_CEYLVT010000048.1:27378-38110 GCF_982860115.1 Moorena sp. | reverse complement strand
TTACTTCAATTTCTCCAAGTTCGATCCGGAAACCCCGCACCTTGACCTGATTATCAATACGTCCGAGAAACTCTATATTTCCATCGGGTAAATAACGGGCTAAGTCCCCAGTTTTGTAAAGGCGAGAACCTGGTTTATTGGTAAACGGGTTAGGGATAAACTTTTGCTGTGTCAATTCGGGACGGTTGAGATAGCCTCGGGCTAGGGAAACTCCCCCGATGTACAACTCGCCGGGAATTCCCACGGGTACAGGTTGTGCGAATTGATCTAATAGGTAAATCTGAGTGTTAGCAATGGGACGACCAATAGGTGGTAGTGCTGACCAATTGTCAGTAGAACCGGTTAAGGTAAATGCTGTGACTACATGAGTTTCTGATGGTCCATATTGATTATGAAGGGAACAATCTTTTAGCTGGGAGAAAAAGCTTGCGATCGCTGGAGTAATTTGCAACTGTTCCCCTGCTGTTATTACTTCCCGCAGACTGGTGGGAATCAATCCCAAAGTTTGAGCGGTCTCTGCTAACTGCTGTAAAGCAACAAAAGGAAGAAACAGTCTTTCTATTTGTTTTTTTCTTAATAGATGTAGTAAAGCAACAGGGTCTCGTCGCACTTCTTCGGGGATTAAGACCAAGGTTCCACCCGCACACCAGGTTGAAAATATTTCCTGAAAGGAGACATCAAAGCTAATTGGTGCAAATTGCAGCGTTTTTGCCCTGGTTAAAACTGTTGTGTTTGACCGTTGCCACAAAATCAGATTGCTCAAGGCAAGGTGCTTCATTGCTACACCTTTAGGCTTACCTGTAGAACCGGAAGTGTAGATTACATAAGCCAAGTTTTCTTCAGAAGCAGTACAGTTGGGATTTAAGTCAGTTTCTTGACTAACTAGATTCCAGTCAGCATCTAAACAAATTATTTGCGCTTGATTTTCCGGTAATCCAGCTACCAAGTTGTTTTGAGTTAATAGTACTGAAGCTTGAGAGTTTTCCAGCATATAGGCAATGCGCTCAATCGGATAACCTGGGTCTATAGGAACATAAGCACCACCGGCTTTGATAATCCCCAACAATCCCACGATCATCTCAAGAGAACGTTCAACACAAATTCCTACTAAAGATTCTGGTTTAACCCCTAAGTTTTGCAGATGATGAGCTAATTGATTGGCTCGACAATTCAACTCCTGATAGGTTAATTGCTCTGAGTCAAACACCACCGCCACTGCATCGGGTGTTTTTTCTACCTGTTCCTCAAACAACTGATGAATGCACTGATTTTTTTGGGGATAGTCAACCTGAGTATTATTCCACTCAATTAATAACGGCAACTCCACCTCACTCATTACTCATTACTCATTACTCATTACTTCTTATTGACATGATTTTAGGACTTCCCGTGAAAAGTCAGACTTACCTGCTTTCAACACTTGCTCAGCCGTCAAGTTCAGATCGGGGAAAGTTGTAGAGGTGATAGTCTGATTACCTCGGAGTAATTGAATTTCATACTCTCCATCTACTAGAGTACAGATAGAAAGGGTTGGTTGTTTGGGCTTCCCAATATGCCGGATACCACCTAGTCCTGCGTAGTCTGCAATCCAATATTCTCGAATGCCTAAAGTTGCGTAGTCTTCAACTTTACGGGCATAATCGTTTTGCCAATTGCTACTAACAACTTCCGCTATAAACTTAATCGAATCGCCACGGGTCAGAACTGATTGCTCAGACCAAAGTGGCTCTCTAGCCAGTTCTGTTCGATCAACAACTGCAACATCAGGTCGAAATGCAGTCATGCCAACGTCAGAAGGGCGAAATAGTCCTCGTTGAAGAACAAACCAAGGTAAACCTATTCTATCGATCTGAACACAAATTTTGGTGGTGATCAAGGCAGCAACTTCTTCATGTTGACCTGTTGGTTCCAAATCGAAAACCTCTCCATCAATCAGTTCATAGCGGTTATCACTACCATAACGAGCAAGAAACTCCTCAAAGTTCAGGAGTTTCTGTTGTATTGGTTGTTCGATTCCAAGGGTCATAGTTTAAGCCCTAATCAATGCCTTAATTTTACCAAAGCCGTAACGCACCATGAGAGATTTTCCAATAAAAAAATCACTAATCGATTAACCCTCACTTGTGTGATGATGATCAGCTATCATGACAGATGACGGTGCGTTACACTAACGTTAACGCACCCTACTGGACCGACACATCTAAAATGGTGCAATAAGCGTAGGTTGGGTTGAAGAATGAAACCCAACACCAGTAAGGCTTTGTTGGATTTCCCTACCGCTCAACCCAACAAACATTTTTAGGTGTGCTACGCCACTACAAAACTTTTGACGAAGTCAGCGCAGCTCTCGGAGCTCACATCCGAGAGAACGCTGACCACACCCATAAAAATTTGGCTTCTCTAAGTCGATGCGCCTGCAGATGTACTTGCCGCAGTTTGAGTTGGCTTATCCGGTAGATCGAGAAATTCTTCAACTACTGGAAAGAAGTCTCTGTGCTCACTACCGTTCTCGTCTATATAGTAACCTTGGTCTCTAAACTGCGTTAACTTAACATAGAAATCCAGCGTTTTCTTCTGAATGTTTGTTACCCACTGTTGCGCTTGAGTAGTTAATGGTTTTTCAGTAATTTTTTGTTCAAGCGAACTTGTTGATTCTTCATCTGATGTATCCATGGCATTATCATCTACTCCAATTTGGTCGTCATACTCAGAAGTATAGAAATCATAATCAAGGGAGGGAGTAAGCATTACTTCTAAAAAATCACGGACGCGGGAAAATGAAGGTCTCTGTTCGTGAATATATTTTGTGGCTGTCTCCAATATTTCTTTTCCCTGAGCACTCGAATCTAATTTATCAAGCTTATCTCTGACGTAAGAGACGGCTTCTTCTTCAATAGCTTTAGTTTTATCATCAATTTGTTTGTCAACTGCTTTAATTTGATTTTCTATGCCAGTTTTTTCTGCTTCTAGTCTAGTTTTAGTTACATTATCTGTAGTTGATTCAATTTCAGCAATCTTATTTGTTAAGGACTTATCAAGTTGTTCCCTCTGGTCGTATAAGGTATTAAATTCAGCTTCTTTTTCTTGCAACTTTTGCTTTAAAAAGCCATCTGCTCGATTAACCAAACCTTTAACCTGTTCAGCCATACGTCCAATTGCCTGGTTCCAATCAGCCCTACCTGGAAAGAGATTCTTCGGATTACTATGAATATATTTGCCGATCGCATTCATTTTATCCTGTAGAGTCTTTCCTTTAAATTTGAGATTTTTACCTTGACTCGTGATGAATTGATCAATGGCAGCTGTATAATTAGCGGGATTTTCGTGGCTCAGATAACCTGCCAAAGAGTCTGTGAGTACGTTGGACGGGACAATATGGCGTCGGTCTCGCTTAATATCATCTCCTGTTACTGGGTCTTTGGCTGAACCAGCAGGAACTTTTTTAGCTGCACTAGTCCATCCAGGACGTCCTTGTCTATTCCAGGTTCCGTCTGAATTCTGCTTAATAGCAAATCCGTGAGTGTCATCATCACCATTGCTTTTCTTCTGCCTCTTTGCTTTATCACCCTTTGCCTTACCAGCAATGGCAGTTTCGGTAGGACATGATGATGGAGCCAGCTTGCGTTTTCTGGATGTGGTCTTTCCTGGTTGGGGCATGGTGTTTTTCTCCTAATTGCAGTTAATGAGCTACCCACCCTGACTTGGTTGCAGGATGGGTTTTTACGAATCGGCGACAGTTTAACTATTTGAACTGTTGTTATTTGTGATTCGCATATCCAGGCTGGTTAGAATAGCGAAAATTTCCCTGAGCTGTCCTTGTATGTTATTATCTTTGCGCTCAAGTGAATCAAAGTAGTTAAGAACTGTGTCTGCCATTTGATCGCTGGTCTCCACTGGACGCAAATCACGACCAAAGCCCATTAGGGCAGGACGTTCGACGTAGGTGACGCGGTGGAGTACTCGCCAAGTTTTGTTGGGTTTACCTGCTTGTACTTGCCTTAAGGCACGGGCTTCTTCATCATTACTCTGTAGCCATTCTGGATCGACTACATAGTTAAAGAAGTCATGGAAATGATTAACATTACCTTCCAGGTAGAAACTCATAAAGCGGTAGCGATCCACTTTTTCCCCTGGTTTGACGGGATAGTCGTTCAAGTCGGTAATATCTTTGTTTTCCAAGCCGTAGAGATTGACAAAAAGTTCAAAACCCTTACTACTCGTTAGAGTTTTACTCATGGTTTGGGTCATTTCCCCTGTGTATAATGGTGTCAGCTCAAAGGCAAAGCCGACAACCATGGCATCAACTTGAGCACCTAGCTGCCCCCCAAGGGTGAAGCTACCACCAACCGTATGTTCAATCGTACTAGCAAAACTCTCTTCTTCCGACCGTAAGCCACCATCAGCATCCCAAACATAGGTGTTGACAATATTGCGCTTGCCAGCCCGAATTAATAAGTTTTCCATCCGCCGCTGCCAAGCATCAAAGGCTGCATTAGCCTGTACTTGCTTATCTGGATTGGGAATACGCTTGTTAATTTCTTCTTGCCGCTTCTGTGCCTCGTCTTTCTGTGCTTCTTTACGACCTTCGAGAGATTGGACATATCCTTCAACTTGTTCAGCTTCTTGTTGTTGGCTAGAACCGTCACCGTCTTCTGTTTCACCCCCTGGTTTGACACTAATCTGTCCGTAACTGTCATATTGGGAAGCATCCACAGTTTGAGATTCTAAAGCTGATTCTGAAGTTTGGGTCGCATCATAGTTGGTAAAATAAGCTTCCCGTTCTTTATCCCACTGCTCAATCTGCTGCTTCAAGTCGTAGGCTTGTTGTAGACGCATGTAGCTGGCGGGATAGAGGGAACCGTATTGCGATCGCATTTCTGGGACATGGCGATAGAAACGCTGATCAGCAGCTTGGGAACCAACTGTACCGTCTAGGGTACCGTTCATGGTGTAAGCTGGGTTAATCATGAAAGTAATGGTATTCACATCCAAGGGAATACCTTCGGCTGGACGAATCTCGTAGCTGATCATCTTGCCACTGCGCTTGAGTTTGGTGATGAAGACATCTGCTATTCCAGAAACCACCAGGGCATAACCGACGTTTTTGGGTATGAAGCGTGTACCTAGATTTTCAAATTGAGGTTTAGTTTCTGAAAGACCCCGCAGTTGTAACATATCAGTGAGGTTGGAGGAAGAATCAGCGCGGACAGTGCTACTGTTAGAAGTCGTGTCTCTGAGGTTAAGACTCCCCTTAAAACCAGCTCTTCCTTCTGAAATTTTGGATACTATACCAAAACCACCTTCTGCTCCCCAACCAACACCGAGGAAGAGGTCGAGGTCAAAGCCTTGGCTGACATCCTTACTCCTGGTCCAACTGTAGCTCACATCTTGTGATTGTCGTAGTTGAACTGAGGCAGCATCTTCGTAATCATAGTAAACTGTGAGGTTTTCACTGGGTACCGGAGGAGCGCCTTCGATGTAACCGAGTAAAGTGGGTTGGAACTGGGCATTGCCAATCCATCGCAGGTCAAGTTCTTCCAGCCGTTTTTCCGAGAGAGCATGAACACTACCATCGAGAGTAGTATAAATTAATGCCCGCCGCATCATGGCTACTGTGCGTTTAGGGTCGTTGGGGTCAAGTCCCACACTGCTGTATTCGCAACTCAGCAGACGAGAACCAGGGGCACTTTCAACAAGTTTGGCTCCATGCACTGTACCATCGTATTTATTGACACTGAGGTCTTTGACTTTACCATTCTCAATGCTATCCAAGGGCCAATAACTAACCAGATTTTCCTCATTACCACTCAGGTGGCGATGCATATCCCTGGCGATTTCCTGCTGAGTCCGGGCTTTGTCCCAAATGCGAACTTCGGCAATTTGACCGTTTAAATATCTGGAGTACCCATCGTCCCGACCTAAATATAATGCCCCTCGATCTTCATTGATTGTTACTGCTGTAGTGGTAGAAACTGGTTTACTACCTACTTCCACACCGTCTATGTATAATTTCAGGGTCGTGCCATCAAAGGTTCCCGCATAATGATGCCATTGATTGATTTCTGAGGGTGTGTATTGGATGTTTTTCCATCCATTACTGTAAATGTAAAACCTGATTGATTTACTATTGCTTACTGGATAGAGGATGTAGGCATTTCGTTTACTAGCTAAAAAGCCATGATTAGTCCAATTTCCTGTGTTACTTTTAGCCCAGAGTGAAACAGTAATTGCTGAAGTTGGGTTGGAGTGAGCAGGAACCTCTATATAATCATCCACCCCATCAAACTCCATCACTGAGTGACCTGGATTACCAATCGCCGCAGTACAAGCCACCCAATCTGCACCAGCAATAGAACCATGATGTTGATCCTCTGCCGAATAATCCTTGGCTTGGTTTCCTGTTGCTTCTGTCATTGGGTAGTAAGCGACTAAGCCAGGTTCATTACCAGTCAGCAGAGTTTTGCTGTTTATTTCCACTTCTTCATCAGTCAAAGCCAGGTTCCAAAGACGCACTTCTGCTAACTTGCCAAAAGGTCGATTACCATTGGGAGCATTACCGATAACAGCAAGATTGCTCTGGCATTGGGGAGTATAAACCAGGATTTCGGGATCTCCTATAATCTCACCATTATTTTTGTTACTATCCCCACGGACTTGATCTTCTAGTAATTTAGTCCCGTCTGCCTGGGAAATAACCCGCATCGACCAATAGCTGACTAAACCACTTTCGTTACCTTCGAGGATTTTGTACATGTTGTCTCGGATTTCGTCAGCACTCAGGGCTTGATTCCAGATACTCAGACCACTCATACCTCCGTCGAAAGCTTGGCTATTCTCGAAACCACCACCTAAAGAGTCCTGTTCCTGTGCAATGATCAAGGTACCATTTCCTGAGATAGTTGCTCCAGATTTAAAACCTGTTGCCACAAATTCTTCTACCCCGTCTTTATAGACCCTCAGAGTTCCATCTGAGTTGTTCCAAGTTACCGCTAAGTGATGCCATTGCCCATCATTGAAAGATATATTGGTGTTATTTGAAGAACCGTCAATGATCACTTTCAAGTTTTCGACATTTGTAAGTAGGAAGGTATTATCTTGATTAGAAACGGCATAGGAAACCGGGGTGGGACCAGATTTTGTCGAATTAATACGAATCCAGCAAGCAACCGTAATTGCCGTTGAGGGGAAGTTTTTGAAATTACTGAAGCTCACGTAATCTTGATCCCCATCAAAGGTGAGAGCATATCTGATGGTCGTGAACCCTACTGGCTTACCATCAATATAGAATACCGTTCTTCCTTCTTTTGCTACTGCGGCTACGTGATGCCAACCATCAGCTACTTTGTTCTCTAAATCATAGTTACAATCGAAGAAAAAGCCATCAACTACGGTTCCCAGGCGGCTGCCATCTTTGAGAACAATGGCATAATCATTACCATCTTTGGCACTGGCTAGGACATTGTAATCGTACTTGCTACCTTCTTCATTAGTGGTAATCTTCGTTGCTCCCGGATAGTGAAACCAAGCTTCCAAAGTCCAATGATCCGGTTGCAAATCAAGGTGAGCATCTTGATTATCCCCGTCTTGAATTGTAATCTTATCATTAGCATCCCGGAATTCCAAGCAAGTCCGTAAGCTATCTGGTAACCACTGCTCAAAAGTGGAGTTGCGACTATCGGCTGTAGCATCGTAGCTAGTTAACCGCATCCGACCTTGGTTATCAAAGTAGCTGAGGAGAACATTACCTTCACAGCTTTCTACAGCATTTAAGCTACCGGCGGGACGAGCAAAACCCAGTAAGGCCCCACGAGTCGATAGTTCTTTGGCATCTGTATTCAACAAAGACATGCGCTGTGGTGTTTGCTGGTTCTGGGCAACTTGGTTGAGGAAAGTCGTATTCTTGGTGTTGAAGTCAGTCTCAGCAGTTATCAGGTTGCTGCGAGCAGTTGACAATTGCGTGTTCAGACTACTAGCACTTTCATTAGCATTCAGAAATTGGGTTAATCGATCCAGCCTTGCCTGCTTACTAGCGATTTGCTCAGATAGAGACTGGACTTCTTTTTCTGCATCTTCAATTCGTAAATTCCCGGCTTGGGTTCTGATGATGCTTTTCTCCAAACTCCAAAGTTGGTTGGCTCCACCATGACTTTCGTAGATTTGAACATTTGCTCCATTTTCAGAGCTAGCCCTATAAACATCAAGGACTTTGGTGGTGTCTTTTTTCCGAATTACGTAAGAGCTACCGCGTTTGTCAAGACACCAACGCTGGGGGGTGATCTCATTTTCAGACCAAATGTATAAAGGGGTTTCATCGGCTGTGCCGTTCCCATGAACATTCAGCATGTTGCCAGTTCTCTTATCTTTGATTCTGTAGGAGCCATCGCTATTGTCAATAAATTCCCACAGATAACCCAAAACTGGCTCTAGCTCTGAGTCGAAACTCCAAATGGTAACTATGATGATATACGCACTCGTCAAAAATTTACCACTGCCTTTGCCTTTAATTTTGCAAAAGTAGTTCAACGGATTATTGATCTCGGTGCTTAGTGCTGTTTCTGCGCTGGATTGACTCGTTTGCAATTGAGGAATTCGTCTTTCCAGAGCATTTTTTTCATCCACATAGGTTTGCCGATTTTGGGCAATATCGAGCCTTTCTTCGAGATCCCAGACCAACTTTTGATAGCGACTGATTTCTTGTTCTGCTTGTTGTAATTCCTCGGTGGAAATACCCCCTTGCGGGTCAGCTAGTGTAGTCAAACTCGTTTCATCAGTGTAACGATCGCAACTGATAGCGTCAGAAATCAGCTGAATCTGATGCTTGCGAATATCAATACTAGTCCAGCTTCCTTTGACGTTGTTAATTTCAAAAGTACGGATGATGCTCACGCCATCAGGAACAGTAAACTGGCAAGATGCCCGATACCAACCGTTGCTGAGTAATTCAAAATCATTAGGCTGATAACTGTGAGTAGGGAAAGCTATTTTCTCTTCCGAATTGCGGCTATACCTTCCCCAATAGGAGAAACCAAAGATTTTGTTACCATTACCATCGGCATTGTTGATATCAACTGCACCTTGTACTTTAAATTCAAAGCTTTCTTCGTAAGTTGCCCTTTGGGTAACAGCAAATAACTCGTCATTACTGTACTTGACTGCATCCAGACCGCCTCCAGTGCTTCGATTCAGGGTTCTGGCACTAACATAAGCTTCACCATAAACCACAGCATCTCGACCATGCAGGGAAAAATCAGGAACTGTCTTTGACTCCCCAGTTACAATTGTACCAAGGCGATAGTAAGCTGCTAGATCCTGTTCTTTGCCAGTCAGCTTCAGATACATACTGTCTTTGATTTCCCCGGCTGGGCGGGTGCGGTTCCAAATTTGCACATCGGCAATTTGACCATTGAAGTCGCGATTGGTACCTAAACCACCGCCAATATAAAAACGAGGTTGCCAGGCTTCTAATTTGAACGAGGGAGGTGCATCAGCCGATTCAATCGTACCATGAAGAGTACCGTGGTTTTGAGCGGGGGATAAATCTCTGACTTGCTCCCCATCAAACACCCAATAGGCAGCTAATTTTTGTTCTGTGCCGAGTAAGCGGCGATTCATGTTCTCCTGAATTTCCTTTTGGCTGCGGGCTATATTCCAGACACGCACCTCGGCAATTTTTCCTGGGAAGTGATTATCGACTTTACCAATATATTTTATGGGTGTGTTGACTGGCTGCTTGCCTTTCAACTCTTCGGTGGCATATTTTTCTTCACCATTGACATAGACTTTGTAGAAAGTACCATCAAAAGTCACTGCTACGTGATTCCAGTCGTTAGGTACTAGAACTTCCCCTGTTGTTATAGTTACACCAGTGGTTCCATCTCCAAAGCCTGCAACTATTTTCTGCCGCTGATATACCCAAATCGAGGGAGCACGATTCTGAGCGGTGCCAGGATGATTCCCTAGAAAACCATGGTAACCAGCATCTGAAATTTCCGGATAAATCCAGGCTTCTTGAGTAAACTCAGACCCTACTACCACATTATCGCCGCAGTCTACGTAATCAGTGGAACTATTGAGAGCGTAAGCTTTGATTGCAGGATATGCTAAGCCAGATTGAAAGATGTAGGCGCTACCAGCATCTGAACCTCCGGTATCCTCATTGGGAGCGCCGACAATTGCCGTCTCGTTGCTGATAGCAACTGAGTTGCCAAATTTATCATATGCTTGTGCATCTTTAGCAAAGAGTTGTTGAACTTGTTCCCAATCTCCATTGGCTTGCCGCGCGAATATGTAGGCGCTACCAGCACTTGTACCTCTAGTATCCTCACCCCTAGCACCAATAATTGCCGTCTCACCGCTGATGGCAACTGAGTAGCCAAAGAAATCATATGCTGCTTGTGCATCTTTAGCAAAGAGTTGTTGAACTTGTTCCCAATCCCCATTGGCTTGCCGCTCGAATATATAGGCACTACCAGCATTTTTACCTCTAGTATCCTCACAATAAGCACCAACAATTGCCGTCTCACCGCTGATGCTAACAGAACAGCCAAAATAATCATCTGCTTGTGCATCTTGGGCAAAGATTTGTTGAACTTGTTCCCAATCCCCATTGGCTTGCCGCCTGAATATGTAGGCGCTACCAGCATTTGTACCTCTAGTATCCTCAAAATGAGCACCAATAATTGCCGTCTCACCGCTGATGGCAACTGAGTAGCCAAAGAAATCATCTGCTTGT
>NZ_CEYLVT010000048.1:0-27278 GCF_982860115.1 Moorena sp. | reverse complement strand
AACTTGTTCCCAATCCCCATTGGCTTGCCGCCCGAATATGTAGGCGCTACCAGCACTTGCACCTCTAGTATCCTCACCATGAGCACCGACAATTGCCGTCTCACCGCTGATGGCAACTGAGTAGCCAAAGAAATCATCTGCTTGTGCATCTTGGGCAAAGATTTGTTGAACTTGTTCCCAATCCCCATTGGCTTGCCGCCCGAATATGTAGGCGCTACCAGCATTTCTACCTTTAGTATCCTCACGATAAGCACCAATAATTGCCATCTCACCACTGATGCTAACAGACCAGCCAAAATAATCATCCCCTTGCGCATCTCGAGCTTGGAGTTTCTGTATTTTGGTATACTCTCCTCTCACCTTAGCTGAGGTTGCTAGTAGCCCATTTTGGTATAAACTGACGAGTCCTTGCTCATCAATCACACCTGTATAATGCATCCAAGTATTATCCGCAGGGAGTGCCTCTGAAGCTTTGATGGTTTGTTCTGTACCATTGCTCAGATGCACTTTCAGCATCACCTTATTATCACTATCAAGCAGTAACTGGAGACGATTTCCCTCTTCGGCAACAATCACCTGTTCCCGATTAACATGAGTATCCTGTCGCACCCAAGCAGAAATACTCATCCCTGTAGCTACATTTGCCTTGGGTGTTTTTACCTTGATGGGGGGTGTTACCAAGTAATCTCCACTACCATCAAATCGAATTCCCCGCCGCTTGACTGACTGAAGATTGACCGCTTCCCCGGCTGACCAATCGGCATCAAGTATAAAATAACCTTTGAGGGTATCAATCGCTTTTACAGGGTAGAGACCATCATAAGATTTAGTGCCGCTAATTTGCACCTCATCCCCTGTAACTAAATCGTGGTTGGTACAGTAAACTCTTAACCTACCATCCTCTATTTTCTCGTACCCCACAATCATATTGTCGAAGACTAAGCCATTTTCTTCTTCCTGAATTTCTTCCCAAGAACCTAGCTTATCCCGAGTAAAGGTGGCTTCGACTTCAAAGGTGTCCCCATCTGCTGAGACGACTTGGTAATGTCCATCAAAGTTTCTAGTCCCCTGAACTTTTACCTTGGCTCCCGGTTCAAAAGTATTATCCAGAGGGGTTTCCACCGATTGAAGCAACAGCTTCTCTTCCGTATTACCGGCGATTGCTTCAATTGTCCCTACTGCTGGTGGGGTACTATCACCAATGACTTTTACTTCATCTAGAGTATTGAGGGGCAACAAAATATCACGAGTGGTACTCTTGAGCCGTTCAGAACTAGGACTAGTATCTATCTGTGACAGTGTGCCATCAATTGCTACAGCAAAACTCAGTGCGGCAGTAATCACATCAGTTCCCTTCTCAACTGGCACTGCCAACATCACCCGCCTAGTTTCCCGCATCAGTTGCATGCCATCCTGAGTTTGCCTTTCCACTTGGGTATCATAGGCAGTGGCACTCAATCCCTGAACAACCGTTAGGGAATTGGAACTATCATCTTTAAGCTCAAGGGTACGCTTGATAATACCCGGAATATTTCTGTATTTCTTTACTTCTGGATCGTCAGGATCTGGTTCTGCAAACACATAGTCTTTCAGTGTAAACAAACCTTGCTCAGAAGACCGCAGCGAATATAAAATTACCTTTTGAAGACTACTATCATAGGCAAAAATATTCCAACGGTAGATATCTTTCTCGATAGTCGGCATCAGAACCACTGAAAACCAACCATCCTGAAGATTTTCAACAAAACTCAACTCAATCGCTGGTTCGTAAAATGGCTCATTATTAATGTCCCGGAAATTGAGAGAATCAATATTATTGAGCTTTCCCTCTGCCTTGTCAATTTTCATACTCTCGGCAGGCAAGTACTTCTGACGAGAGCGTTGGAACCTTACTTCCAACTTGGGAACCAACTCATTTTTGATTCCATCAAGTACAAAGCGATTTACCAGTAACTTGTTACCAATGGACTGCCGGAACAGATATAAGTGTCCTATACCTGAAACTAACTGCACTGGAGCTACCGCAGACTGGGTTGTTTCGGCTACTTCACCATAGCGCGATCGCAACAACTGATGACCCTCTTTATCGGTAAACTCTACCTGCTCATGTTCTAAGACTGATTGATCTAGCACAGAGCGATCTAGAGGAAGCTGTTTCCAAGGTTCAAAACTAAGGGGATCCTGATTATCCTGGAGTGCTGTATCCTCAAAGCCACTGCGCTTAACTGTGTAGTAAATCTTCCCGTCAGCTGTGGTTCCAAAAACTAGGATTTTGCCCTCGTGGGCAATGGTATTAACGTGAGCAAACTTTTGACCCTGTAGATGCACTTACCTTTTCTCCTTTAGGAGTTTGAGCTGAGTTGATTGGCTAAAGCAATCACCAGAATTACTTATACCATATGGAGATAATTTTGCTATATTTGTGTCACAAAAAAAAATTTTTATTTACATAAATTTATATTTACAAAAAAATTGAGTCCAGAAAATTTTAA
This sequence comes from Moorena sp., assembly GCF_982860115.1. Lineage (NCBI taxonomy): Bacteria > Bacillati > Cyanobacteriota > Cyanophyceae > Coleofasciculales > Coleofasciculaceae > Moorena > Moorena sp. Next base: position 24,786 of record NZ_CEYLVT010000048.1, on the reverse strand, counting down.
TTTGTTTGCAATACTTTAAAAAAAATTCAACCTAATTCCACACTAGTAACAGCAAAAACCTTGTGCAAATCAATATTAGGTGGTTCAGCTGTGTACATGGCTATACATTCAAATATAGGGTTCATTTGATAATTTTCAAATAAGATAATAGCCGATTTATTAATATTAGGAACGTCTACATATATAGGACTTCCTTCAGCATAAGTAGCTAAGGCTAAGAATAGCTTTTCTGCTATGTCTTCATTTTCTGCAAAAATAGGACCAATTTTAAAGCCATCTGTAGCTTTTCTAATTACTCCATAACCTACCAAATCACTATCATTAAGAATTGCGTACCCTTGGCCATGAGGTTGATTAATCCATGTGGAAAGAAAATGAGAACGATGACTAGGAAAATATCGCCGATCATAACGACAAAGTTGCTCAAAATCAATAGACTTTAAATCCCTGACATCTGGCGAAATTGTGCCGGTGGTAATGATCCCTTGATAACGGAAATTAGAATGAGCAGGTTTGAACCCAAATTTTTGATAATTATTAACTTGTTCTAAGACAGCATTGAGAGCAGCAGGCTGCCCAGAAATTAAGTTCAATGCTTCTTGCCATGTTTTTAACCCAAATCCCTTTTGTCGTTCTTCCGGTTTAACAATATAATGACCAATAAAATTAAATTGAGGTTCATATCGCACTACAGAAATACAACTAATAGGTTTACCATTTAATTCTCCAATTAAAAATCCCCCAGGATCGGCAACATAAAAATTATCAGCATCATCAATACCTGGATTCCACCCCTCAGATACTTCCCAGCTTAAGACAATTTTCAGATCATCTTTTGTCATGGGACGAACTTGAAAATTATCTTCTGGTGTAATAGTCATTTTTTTGCTCCTGTTTCAAATCTTGTAAGCGCCACTGTAAATGGCATATTCAATACTCAATTTTGGTATTTAGACAAATAGTGTCAATCTTGAATTCAACTATAACGCTAATTTAATTGGAGTAGGTTCAAAACATGGATGGATAAAACTATCAAACTCAAGGTGCAAGTACTCAAGCACATCTTCAATTCTATCTGCAACAATATGCGCCACCCCAAACAAGGGACTAATTGTCGGATCGCTTGGTAAATAGTTCAGTAGTCGATTCCCAAAGATATTGCGGAATAATTCCTGATCAATAAGATATTTTTCTGGAGTATAGTGGGGTGGCAAACTACCAATAATAAAGGCATAAATCTTAGAATTATCTACATTGGCTAGTAGGGAATTCCAATCTGGCGATTCATCGGTAAAAAAAAGCTCATAGGGATTGAAACCAAAGGCATACTCTACAGTGTCAGGTAGAGCAACTTCTCCAAAGCGCAAGGGATTTAACTCAATAGGGAAGAGAGTTCCATTACTAGATAGTCTAAACTCAAAATGAAAGGGAAAACGGCATAGATCAAGCTTAGCTCCAATATAGTTCATCACTTCCATGGTGGGCTCTATTGTTTGAGCTACTACTTGCTTGGATGTATAGTATACTATGTCACTTACATCAGAGTTTGATAGGAAAGGATGCTGATAAATACCAGTTATTATGGTTTTCCCATTTTTGTCCCAGAAACCATCGCAGGCAAACTCTTCCCCATCTACGAATTCCTCTACAATAAAAAAAGAGTCGCTTAAAACAGTAGAATTCATTTGTTTTGTGGCTCTATTAATCTCTTCAAGAACCAAATCTACTGCCTGATCCCATTCCTGTTGTCCATGGACAACACGAACGCCTATAGAGGCAGTTCCTATGCTGGGCTTAAGTACTACCTTATCAATTTTTGGTGGAAACTGAAAATCCTCTAGAGCATCCCTTGTCAGTTCCCGATAAAATAAGTCCGGATACAAGTCTTTGAATAGCCGACGGAAGATTGCTTTATTTTTAAATATATTAACTTGATTTAAACGTTGTTTTGGTAGATTATGAAGGATAAAAGAGAGACTTTCTTCCCAGTTAATCATGACTGCAGGATCTTGATCTTGCATTAAAGATATCGCTTTGGCATCTTTAATAACACTGATTGTTTTTGGTAGGGGAGCCATCGGTGGTTGCCCATAGACAGAAATTCCTAGACGTTTGATTGCACGTAGCAAGGAAGGGGAGTGGAGAGGTCCAGCAAGAAAACAACAAATAGTATTTGGTGTCGTGATGTTCTTATTCATTCACCCTATAAGGTAGAATTTCGGGCTGGAATCTAGGTGACGATTGGCTTTAGAGCACTACCCACAGGGCAATTACATCTAAGTAACTATGGTTTCATATTTCGGTCAAGTTATCAATGCCTAAGTCCTAAAGATAATCTAAAGATAATTTTTAGTAGTCCTAAATCAAAGTGTTATTTTTTAAGGTTATTGGTTATTGTTTGTGAAATTTGTTTTAGTTTTATGACTGCTATAGAGTTGGCACTATCTTTAACGGAACATCAGTCTTATGTTCGAGATGCATATAAAGCGTAATTTATCAAGCCAAATTAGATAGTTTTGCCCTCAATCAAAAGACGTAATCATTAAGTAATAGATTGTGAAGTGGGCAAGGTGTGCTAAAATTAGCGGCGAAGTTTACTCTAGAAACAAAAACAATGACCACTGAAACAAGTTTTGAAATGACGGGATATGCCAAGAGGAAATACAACGTCACTGCACCTATCAATGTTGATGTGGCGAGGAACTATCTCAGAGCAGTAGTCGCGATCGCTAGTGCTGATGGGGAGTTAGCACAGGAAGAAATAGATTGGTTTATGGAAGAACAGCAGCAGATGGGAACACCATCTGACCTCCTAGAAGAAAATGTCATAAACTTCGATGGAAAAAATGCCGACATCGAACAGTTATTGAGCGCTATTCATTATGATTTTTCTATAAATGTCGGCCATTCTATGTTATATCAAGCCATAAAAATGAGCCGTGCTGATGGAGTGTACCACGAAAAAGAAAAAGCAGCTGTTGATCGAGCAGCGGAAATTTTAGGAATTGAACGGAAAGTAGTTGTTAGCCTTGAGTCTTTGGCGGAAATAGAAGAGTCAGCCGATCGGCTACGACTAGCGATATTTGAAACTGACGTTTAATAGTTTCATTAATCAACTATTTACGCTCATCTTGTTGGCGAGAAGCGTAGGTTAGTTCTGGGTCACATCTACCATTGAATTTGGCACTCGATTAAGGGCCACAATCACTAACCAAGATTGCTCCTCACAGGGTAAACCAGGTGGGCGGTAGTAATGATCAAAAATCTCAAATCCTGCTTGTTCAACACAGGGAGCCAAGCTTTTCTATTCCCAACCTACAACATAGCGATAGCCGGTTGGACGAACACTATAACCTTCCTGGAAAGATTCTGCTGTTGCTTGATACTCAGCAATTGTTAGTTTTTCATGATCTTCCACAATAGTTCAACCTGGTGATACTCAAGCAAATTTTACTATTTAACTAATAACTGGATAATAAACTCAGCCGCAGTTATATAAATTCGTTGTGGGGGTTGCTCACCTATAGGCACCTGAACCCACCAGCCTTGGCACTGACCAGGGGATCGCCACAAGTCCAAATGGGCTATTGGTGGTGAAGCATAGAAACTGTCTTCCCCTGCCCCCAATAGCGCTGAACTCCAGTGGGTAAAGTAATCGTGACTAATCCGGTGGATGGGAAAATTGCCATACAGAGGCACACCCCAGCCATCAACAGCGATCAATGCTTGGATGTTTCCTCCCAGTAGCTGCCAACCCCAAGCTGCTGCGATCGCACCCACTACCCCAGCACTGAAGCTGATCAAGACTATGGGAGTCTTCACCAAACCAATGTGACGTTGCAAGAACTCTAAAATATGAATAGCGGAGTAAGCTGGGTAGTCCTGAGCTGGAAAAATTAACACTTTCTCAGTCCAGGGACTTGATAGCTCCAAACTTGCTAAAAAATCCTGAGTCAGTTGGGGGTCATGGATACCGGGGCAAATAATTAAGTACGGGGACATGATTAAACGCTAAAGAGGCAAAGAAGGGAAATCAGCTCGATGTGCAAGACAGTTAAGATTAAGAAATAACTATTGAGAAATGACTAATGACTAATGACCAATTGTCCCAAATGCCATCAACCTATCAATAGCAAGGTGATTACCTGTCCCCATTGTGGAGCAATCCTTAAAGCCTATGGTCATCCGGGGATTACCTTACACCAAACCACAGGAGATACACCCTTGTGTGAAACCTGTACCTATCATGCTGATGATACCTGTACCTTTCCCCAACGTCCCTATGCTAAGGAGTGTACCCTTTACGAGGATAGTTCCGAAAGTACCTCAGAGCCTGAGCAGATTTATAATCCCCAGCGTGGCTTACTTGAATCCGTCAGGCTCTGGTGTCAAAGAAACCCAGCCTTACTAGGTCTATTGGTATTAATCGCTGCTAGCTTTTTGCTAGCCCTGATGGCAAATAGTTAAGGTCAACTAGTATTCTGTCAAACTAGTACTCGGTCAAAATTGAATCGACTAAACGTGATAGTACTAAGCACTACGAAATTGACAGATTACTAGCAGTCGCTGAGTCGGTTGGTGTTGTCTGTGATGTGTCTACTTGCAAATGTTCTTGAACCGTTATTTTTTGTTCTTCATACACCTCTAAATCAAACCAGAATGTTGTCCCAACTCCCACTTCACTAACTAAGTTTACTCGGCTATGATGTCTTTCGATAATGTTTCTGACAATTGAAAGCCCTAATCCCGTCCCTTCCAGGGTATGAACTCGGTTTTCTACCCGGAAAAATCGGTCAAAAATCGCCTTTTGGTCTTCTGGAGCAATGCCAATTCCCGTATCAGAGATTTCAATTCGCACCCTGCCTTTTCCTTCTTTGGGATTAAGTTCTGGTTCTAATTGATAAGCACGAATTACCACTCGTCCACCAGGCTGAGTGAATTTCAAGGAGTTGCCCACTAAATTAGCCAAGACTTGGAGCAACAAATCGTAGTGACCCATAACTGGTGGTAAATCTGGTTCAATCTCCTGAGCCAGTTCAATAGTTTGGTCACGAGCGTTGAGCTGATAAGTGCGCAGGGTTTGCTCTATAGGTCGAACAATGTCAAAGGGTTCAAGTTGATAAATTCGACAAGATTCCAGCCGTGATAAATCTAGGACATCGTTAACTAGACGGGTTAGTCGGTCAGTTTCCCGATTAGCCGTGTCAAGAAACTCCTTGCGTTCAGCTTCGCTAAGTTCTTCCCCGTAGTCGTGGAGGGTTTCGATAAATGATTTAATGTTAAATAGAGGTGTTCTGAGTTCGTGGGAAACATTGCTGATGAAATTGCTTTTTGCTTGATTAAGTTCCACCTCACGGGTGATATCCTGAACAGTGATAGCAATTCCCTTAATATTTTCCCGGGATTGGTTAAGTACCTTACTTAAAAGAATGCGAACTGTACGAGAGACCGGTTTGGTCAGAGTAATACGAAACTCTTCACCTTCGCGGGATTCCCGTTCTGTTTCTGTCTGTCTCTCCGCTGTAGCCATTTGATAAAGCGGTCGTGTTAGTTCCATTGTGACCACATCAGGAAGATGGTATAAGACATTTTTACCGACAATGTCTTCCTCCTCCCAACCAAAAATCCGCCGTGCTGTCGGGTTGACTAACATTACCTGAAAATTGGTATCAATCAGTACAGCACCATCAGCAATTGTGGAAACTAGAGTCTCTAACTTAGCTTTTTCTGCAGTAAGTTCTTCAATATTTTGCTCCTCATAGCGTTCTAAACGCTCTGCCATGTCATTGAAGCTAGACACCAATTCCCTCAGTTCTACTCCCGAAGGCATCTCAATCCGCTGCTTGAAATTACCAGCAGCAATATTTCTCACCCCTACTAGTAGTTCTTTAATGGGCTTAGTGATATTCAAGGCGTTGCCCACTGCACCTAAAATCACCATCACCCAGATCGAGATAAACACAGCAATAGTCACATCTCTGGTTAAATTGGAGGAAACCACCACCGTAGGGTTAGGGTTAATCCCCACAGCTAAAACCCCTAAGTATTTGTTTTCGTCAATTAAGGGAACAAACACATCAGTGACTTGACCATCAGGAGTCAGGTGCTGCCGTGCCATGGGCTGATCAGAGTTTTTGGCGTAGCCCTCGGGTAGCTCAATCCGACGCTTAATGGTTAAAGAATTCTTTACTTCTGCTGCGGAGAAAGGAATACCAAAAATTATTTCCCCATCCTCGTCAGCATAGAGAATGTAACGGACACTGGAGGTACTACTGTAGAAGCGGCTGGAAAAGCGAGCTAGTTCGTCGAAATTATTTGCCGCAACATGAGGTTCAACGTTGGCAGCCAGCAAGAGACCGAGATCACGACCAAAGCGAGTGTCGTTCATCCTAGCATCCTGCTGAATCGTATTCACCGCCCAGAAGGTCAAGCCACTCATGAGCAATGAGACAACCAGAGTTGCTGCTGCCATTAGCTTGGTCTGGAGGGTAAACTCCGACCACCAACGCCTGATAATGTCGATAAGGGTTTTTAGCAAAGCTAGCAAGGTCGGTTCAACTCTCTCAACAGGGAAGACAACAACACTCCTTCCAAAGGTAGATGCTTTGATTGTGGCAAAGCATCTACTTTTGGCTATCCTCCAATTATAAAGCCAGAAAAGCTTACCTCTTGAGTGGAAAATAAAGATGATAGGGGTTAGGTGATAGGTGTTAGGTGTCGGGTTTTAGGACATCAAGCCTAATCCTAACCCAAGCAATATGATGCTTACTGCTTCACTATTAAAGTTTTAAACTTCATTAATAAAGTATTATTTCTTTTTTTTGCTGTTTAAAGACATAATTATGCTGCTTACTTACTCAATTATGTAACATAAAACTTAACGCCATTAGCCTCAAGCCTGATGCCTAACACCTAAGACCTCATGACTCTTCTTGCCCAGATAGGACAAAATCCCAAGACCTAAGCCCACACTGCTAGCAGTCACTAACCAAAAACCACTGCTAAATTCTGGAGATTGGTCCAATGCCCAACCTCCTAAAGATGGTCCAATAAAGTAACCTACTGCCCAACACTGAGATTCAAGGGAAAAGTAAACTCCTCGCAACGATTGTGGAGCTAAATCCCCTACCAAAGAAGAGGCAGAAGGGATATAAATTACCTTAGCCAAGGCTAAGAGTAATAAAGCACAAAGTGCTGGAATAACTGCTAGCTTAGAAACAACTCCTGTGAGCCACACTAACACAAATCCTCCACACCACAGCAGTAAAGAAACCATCAAGATATTGGTGCGTTTAAAATGGTTGAGAAAGCGGGCAACAGGTAGTTGGAAAATGGCACTAAAGGTGACATGCCAGAAGAAAAGAAGACTAATCGTTTCTGGAGCTAATCCGGTTTCTGTTCCTCCTCCTGGAACAAAATTGGCAAAATAGAGGGGCATAATGCTATTGAGTTGAGCATCATAGGTAGTGAAGAGAGTATTCCCTAGTAACCAAATCATCAAAAAGCGATCGCTTAGTGCTTGTTTCCAGGATTGGGTAGGGGATTGAGGCACCTCTTGAACGTTATTTGTTTCTGCGATCGCTAAATAAATGACAACGAAGAAAATCACATAAAAAATACTTTTTAGCACAAATAAAGTACGGTAATTCCCAGAAGCAGCAATTAACTGCCCTGCCCCAATGACTCCCAATCCTAGTCCTAAGCTATCAGCTAAACGAGTCACTGAAAAGGCTTCATTACGCTGAATAGGAGTGGTTAGATCGGTAACCACTGCCTCAGTAGGCGGCCAATATAGACCAATCCCTAAACCCATCAGTAAGTTAGCAATAACCAGAGTTTGAAAATTATAGGTAAACGCTAAACAAAGGCTTGCTAGAGCAGAAACGGCTGCCGAGAGTAGCAAAGTTTTCTTGCGTCCCCAAAACTTGGAATCAGCCAAAGTCCCTGATATCAAGCGTCCTAATACTCCAGAAATTGAAGCACTTCCTAGAGCAATTCCAACTTGGGTGGCGGATAAACCAATCTGATTAACAAAAAAAATCGAGGCATAAACTAAAGTAAACCCTTGACCGATGTGCAATAACAATCGACCGGTTGCCAGAATCCAAATCTCTTGCCTTAATGCTGGGATAAAAGATAATAATTTATTGAGCAATTTCCGTAAGGTTAAAAGGTTGAGGGGTTGAGCCATTGAGCAGCATTTACAATTCTTTACATCTAAGTAAATAGTATAGGGTAATCGCAATAATCAATCAGGAAGCATTATGCTAACGACTATTGATCAAGAAGTGCAATAGTGCTGATCATCAAGGCTTAATAGGGTCATAGCTGCCAACCAAAAGATTCTATTGTGACAGTTGACGGGGTGGAATGTGGTATCTAGCAAGGTTCCGGCTTTTTAGTGGACAATAGTAAGTATCTGTATCCTAAATCAGCCCCCCTTGCATTCCTAATTAACTAGGAATATTGCCTATGTCATCGTCACGGCAGGGTCCTATCACTATTGCCCTCAAAACCAATACTTCTCAGTCTAAACTGTTGGAAGCTTTAGCCTTATGGCAAGAGTTAGGTTTACTCTCTGAGACTAGCATCGACATCATATTTAAAACTAAAGCATCCCATCCCGCCCTTTTAGAAGGATTAGATGCTTGGTTACGTTTGGGTTTGCTTCAGGAAACCTTTGTTAAACGGTTGTGTCGAGAACATCTCACCTGTGCTTTACCAGAACCTAGTGTAACTCCAAAGGTTTCTGCTCTACCAGTCCCGAAACCAGGGCGTCAACTAGTGTCACCCTTAGCTAGTAATGACTTTGCTCCGGAGACACCCAAACCGAAGAAACCCAACTCGATTGCTCAAATGTGGCAATCCCTTCAAGCAGAATTCAGTGTCCGGTGGTTGCTGTTTCTGGGTATGTTTATGGTGGTGGTATCCTCTGGGGTACTGGCTGCTAGTCAATGGGACAATTTCCCAGCTGCTGGACAGTATGGAGTATTGCTGGCCTATACCTTGAGCTTTTGGGGGATTAGTGCTTGGACAACGAAACAAGGGAATTTACCGTTAACAGCTCAGACCTTGCGAGTTGTAACTCTGTTGCTCATCCCAGTCAATTTTTGGGCAATGGATGGCTTTGGCTTGTGGCGTCATCCCTTAAATTGGCTAGTGGTAGCGGTGGCGACAGTGGTACTAAGTGCCATAGTACTAAGTTCGATACTCTTAGGTCGCGGCTACGGGAACGGATTTTTACGATTACGACAACAACAATCATTTCCCTTACCGATTATTAATTATTTAGGTCTGAGTTACCTAAATTGGGCTTGGGGTATCCCAGGATTTCCCATAGGAGCAGTTTATTTGGGCATCGGTAGCACCATCGCTACCTTATATATAGAATCGAGAAAGCAAAATTCAGCGTTTATTTTTGATGTTGCTGGCTTCCGCATCGTAGTTTATGGCATCGGCATCCTGCTATTTAGAGCCATTTTTGTCATAGGTGTCGATATTGAACAACTGGGGTTAGCTATCGGGATGTGTGGTTGGTTTCTCTACTGGCTATACCAAAAGCCTCAGGCACCATCTCTCCCCGTCTCCCCGTCTCCTCGTCTCCCTATGATTTGGTTAGGGGGTAGCTTGCTGGTGCTGGGTTGGCTAGTTTCTGTAGCAGCTGAGTTTCCTTGGCAAGCCATGATTGTCAGTGGGCTGGGGGTGTGGTTATTTGTCAATCGTTTACTAAAATTTTGGCGACGTTCCGATTTAGCCGCCATATTAGCCATTGGCTTACAGATGGTTTGGCTTGCATGGCGATTGATTCCGCCATCAATACAAACCTGGCTACTGGAAACAGCAACTACGTTAACCCATTCCCAAGAAACTCCCTATGTATTGTTGAGTTTAGTACTGTTTCCCTATCTGGTTTTAATTGTTGGGTTAGCAGATTGGTTATATCAGCGCAAAAAACATGATCTGGCAGAATTTGCAGAAGTCATTGCTCTAGGAATAGGAGTTAATCTGACTACTCTGTGTTTTTCCAATCCCCTGTTACTCACGATTAATGGTATTAATTCTGCTATCACTTTAGGGATTGTGACTCAGCGACGGAGTAGGTTAGGCATTAAGCATCATCTGCGCTTAAGGGTCTACCTAACCCACAGTAGTGCGATCGCAACCGTTATCAGTGCCATTAACTATCTCTTTCCCAACCTACATTTCGGCGGCTTTTCAGCAATTTTATTAGCCCTGATGGTAGCAGAATGGAGCTTAAGTTTAAAGATTCCCGCGACTTCTGACTATGTCAAGATCTGGCGAGAGAGTGCTTGGCACTTGGGTTTAAGTTTAGCTGGTCTGAGTTATATATTATTGTGTGCCAACTATAGTCCCTACGACGTTAACCCAGATAGTTACCAGAGAGCATGGGGTCTGTTGTGGCTAATCACTCCATTATCTCTGACTGGATTAGCACGTGGTTATCGCAGTTGGCAACCCCCTCAAGACAAGTTTGTAATCCAGTTGAGTGTAGTTGCTGTCATCCTATCCCAATTGCTGATCCTAGGAATACCAGGAATTAGGTTAATCAGTTTAGCATCCGCTACAGCACTGATGTTGGTTAATACCCGCTATTTAAAGCAATTAACATCAGCAGCAATTACCGTAGGATGCGGCATCAGCTTAATCGGATTCCTGCTTTGGGATGGCATCCTTGGGTTTCCCCAACTGTCCGGACAAGATTGGTTTGTTGTGGGAGCGATCGCTATTTTCACCTTATGGTTATCGCGAAGCTGGTTACTTCGTGTTAGCAAGATACAGGATAACCAATCACAATTAAAAACTTCAAATCAACAAGCCAACCTTGGCCAAAAGGCCACGCTACGCGAACAACCATCTAACCTTGGCCAAAAGGCCACGCTACGCGAACAACCATCTAACCTCCAACCATCTAACCTTGGCCAAAAGGCCACGCTACGCGAACAACCATCTAACCTTAAACCATCTAACCTTAAACCATCTAACCTCCCAAAACTCTATGCACAAGCAATGGATGGGTGGGCGATCGCACTGTTTATTTTTCAGCTAATTCTGCTGACTTGTTATTCTCTGATAGTCTACATTGGGTTTGGGTCACCAACATGGTTTATGCTCATTGTAAATGCAGTGACCTTAGGAGCGATCGCCTATCGCAGTTTTCCTTATCCATCCAACTGGGCTATTTATGGGATTGGTTGGAGTGTGGAACTGTTAACTACAGAAGCGCTGGGCTTAACAGAAGCGCTGGGCTTATTTGAGCATTCACTGATCAATTTAGCCATTGCCAATATAATATTAGGACTAATTGCTCAATTGTTAGGAGATTGGTGGCGACGCCGATCTAATCTCGACAAACTACCTAGTAGCTGGCATATTATTCCCCTGCTATACGGTAGCTTAGGACCGCTCTTAAGTTGGGGAAACTTTACCAATTGGACAGGTTTATTGTCTTTTGCCCTAGCAATAATTGCGATTGGGGTAGGGCGTCGCCGTGCAGAATTTAAACCTCTAATTTACCTTGCTCTATTTGGGATATCGGTTTCTGCCTATCAACTGTTGTTCTATCAATTATCCCAATTAGGAGGAGGAGCAAAAGGGGATGGATTGATTATAATGGCCGTGCTTGGCACTAGTATCATGTACGCCTATCGGGTATTGTCTCCTTGGCTGAAAAGATATCTACATTTTACCCCCAAAGAACTAAAGGTTATTTCCCATCTCCATTGGGTATGGAGTAGTTGTTTGTTAATAGCAGCAACAACTGAGCCCATTGAATCCGCTATGATGCTGGGATTTAGTACTGGCGCGTTTTTAGTTATCTATGCTATTTCTCAAGGACGGAATCGGTCGAATCCCTTGCTTGGAGAAATCTGGGTTTATTTAGGTTTTGCTGAAGCATGGGGGATGCGGCTGTATTGGATAAATACCCCTGTGGCGCATCTGTTATCGGGACCATTAGTGCCTTGGAAAGGTGCGATCGCATCCTTAGTCGCTTACTTTTTGTATTTCCTACCTTGGGAAAATTGGGGTTGGTCGAAACGTCCTTGGCAAATTGCTGCTTTTTTAATCCCCTTGATTGCCATTGGCGAAAATCCCTATAGCGGTAATTTAGCTAGTTTGCTGATTATCGCAGCTTTCTATAGTATTCTCGCTATTGTTAATCAGCAAATTCGGTTTACCTTTATCAGTGTAATAGTAATTGACTGGATGTTGCTCCGTTGGTTTGGACAACTACAATTAACTGCTGCTCTTTGGTATGTTCTCCCCTTGAGTTTGTCGTTACTGTATATTGCCCAAGTCGATCCCTATCTAAGCCAACCCCCCCAAAAACAAATACGTCACAATCTCCGGTTAATCGGGACTAGTATGATTTGTTTGGTTTCCTTTTGGACTGCTCAATGGCTTGGGTTATTAACTGGGGCAATTAGTGTAGTGCTAATTTTTGCTGGATTGGCGATGAAAATAAGAGCATTTCTTTATGTCGGTACTGGAACATTTTTAATTAATGCGATCTACCAACTACTGATTTTTAGCGTTGATTATCCATTTTCTAAATGGGTGGTAGCGCTGTTTGTGGGAATTGGGTTTATCTGGATTGCCGCTACCTTTGAAACTCGCCGTGATCAAATTACAGCTTGGATGAATCAATTAAAAGGTTGGGAATAGCTTTAAGGTTTAAGGTTGCAGGTTGCAGGTTTAAGGTTGTAGGAGCAATGCTGCATGAGGTTTACCAAAAAATCACTGATGGTAACGTTTACGCCATGCTCTGTTTTTGATTACTTTTTCGCCCTTAGTCCCAATCTTGGATTTCAAAATAGATTATAAAAACCAATGCTGATTGATCGTAAACCGAAAAATTTAACCATCAAGACAATGGTAAATAGGGAGAAAGCAAGACTATCTCCCTATTTAAAACTATGATTTAAAACAATGCTTTAAAAAATAGTTAGGCATCATTTAAAGCAGCAATTCCAGGTAGAACCTTACCTTCGAGTAACTCAAGGCTGGCACCACCACCGGTGGAAATGTGGCTCATTTGGTCAGCAACACCAACTTTTTCCACGGCAGCTACTGAGTCACCACCACCAATGATGGTAGATGCACCTGTCTTGGTCAGCTCAGCCATAGAGTTTGCGATCGCTTCTGTGCCCTTAGCGAACTTATCAAACTCAAACACTCCCATCGGACCATTCCAGATCACAGTTTTGCAATCTGCTAAAGCATCCTGAAACACCTTGACAGAATCTGGACCAATATCCAAACCCATCCAGCCATCGGGAATAGCTTCAATACTGACAGTCTGGGAATTAGCATCAGGGGCAAAATTATCTGCGATGACCACATCGGTGGGCAACAGCAATTGTACACCACGCTCTTTTGCCTTAGCTTCTAAAGATTTCGCCAAATCCAGCTTATCGTCTTCCACCAGGGACTTACCCACACTCATACCACGGGACTTGTAGAAGGTAAAAATCATCCCACCGCCAATTAGCAGTTTATCCACCTTCTCCAGTAGAGTGTCAATCACCCCAATCTTACTGGAAACCTTAGAGCCGCCAATAATTGCAGCTAGAGGCTTTTCGGGATTTTCTACAGCATTTTGTAAATACTGCAGTTCCTTCTCTATCAAGTACCCAGCTACAGAAGGACTCAGGTAATGGGTGACTCCCTCAGTAGAGGCATGAGCCCGGTGGGCTGTTCCAAAGGCATCATTGACATACAAATCAGCAAGGGATGCCAACTGTTTGGTGAATTCTGGGTCATTCTTTTCCTCTCCAGCGTGGAAGCGGAGATTTTCCAGTAAAGCCACCTGACCATTTTCCAAAGCACCAACTTGGGCAGCGACCTCGTCCCCAACACAGTCTTTACACATGGTGACTGTTTGACCCAGCAGTTCCGAAAGACGGTTAGCAACGGGGGTTAGACGCAAGCTTTCCTTCACTTGTCCCTTGGGTCGTCCCAAGTGGCTACACAGAATTACCTTTGCCCCTTTCTTAAGTAAATCTTGAACAGTGGGTAAAGCAGCACGAATGCGAGTATCATCGGTGATGGTGCCATTGTCATCCAGGGGTACATTCAGGTCTGCTCTGACCAATACCGTTTTTCCGGCTAAATCTGATTCACTTAAATTGGCTACACTTTTCTTGGACACAGTATTAATCTCCTAATTGCTATTGCCTGCTAATCCCTGACTATCAGCCGTCTTGCCGGATGATTTGACCTCAGAGAGTTCGCTGTACATTAACTGGTAAATCACCAGCTGAATGACCAGGACAAAAGGTATTCTTTTGTTAAGACCGTTCACATTTTACCGGAGTCCGGATCCTGGAGGAAATCTGTGATATGTTCAATACCGTTGTATTTCCCATTGACTCAAGTCGAGAAAGCCGTGAAGCTGCTGAGGTTGTTGGGAACATAGTGCAAAAGTACGGCAGCAATCTATATCTGCTGTCAGTGGTTGAAAAAGCTGACCCTGGCCAGGGTACAGCTGCTGCTCCCGAGGCAATGACATCCCCTGAAGCAGTAACAGAACTGCTTAACGGTGCCAAAGCACTATTTGCTCAGGAAGGCATTGAAGCCAAAACCCTGGAGCGGGAAGGAAAGCCTGCCTTCGTGATCTGCGATGTGGCTGACGAAATTGGGGCAAATTTAATTGTCATGGGCTCTAGGGGGCTAGGCTTGACAGATGAAGGTATAGCTAATAGCGTGGCCGATCGAGTGATTAATTTGTCCCCTTGCCCAGTTTTGATTGTTCCCTAATTTGTGATTAGTCATTGGTCTAATAGAATTGCTGGCTTGTTAATTGTCAATGGTCAATTTTCAATTAACGAATGACCAATGACTAATGACCAATGACTAATGACTAATAGCTAATGACTCATGACAATCCAGTGGTATCCCGGACACATTGCCAAAGCCGAGCGAGAACTCAAGGAACAGTTGAAGCGAGTGGATGTGGTACTAGAGGTGCGGGATGCTCGGATTCCCCTCTCTACCCATCATCCTCAAACCGACCAGTGGGTGGGTAATAAAACTCGGGTGTTAGTGATCAATCGGGTGGATATGATTGAGCCAAGGATGCGCCAACTTTGGGAATCGTGGTTTCAACAGCAAGGGGATATCCCCTATTTCACTAATGCTCAACAGGGTAAGGGTATCCGCGCTGTGGCTAAAGCAGCCCAGACAGCTGGGGAGGAAATCAATCAACGTAGGCGCTCACGGGGAATGCGACCTCGTCCTGTCCGAGCTGTGGTGATTGGATTTCCCAATGTCGGTAAATCTGCTTTAATTAATCGACTTTTGGGACGTCGTGTGGTAGAGAGTGCTCGTCGTCCGGGTGTGACACGCCAATTGCGTTGGATACGTATTTCTGACCAACTTGAACTACTTGATGCTCCTGGTGTTATTCCTGCCAAGTTAAACAATCAGCAGCAGGCCCTCAAGTTAGCTATCTGTGATGACATTGGTGAAGCATCTTACGACAACCAACGGGTAGCAACAGCACTGGTTGCATTCCTGAAAGATTTAGATAATATGAAGGAGTACACTCTTTTATTAAAGTCTTCTTTAGAAAAGCGGTACCAACTAGACCCAAACCCATTGACCGCTGAAGATTACTTACATGGTCTAGCCGACTATCGCTATCAGGGAAACATCGAACGTACAGCGCGGCAACTATTGGGGGATTTTCGCAAGGGTTTACTCGGAACAATTGCATTGGAAGTACCACCAGAAGTACTACCACTAGTACCACCAATGTAATTCCTTCGCATCTACAGCATCTACACAAATACAATTACTTAGCAAGCCGACTAGTTGAATACTAGCTAGTGGGCGTCGCACAGCCCGAGTCGTACAGCCGGAGGCTGAGTTCCCTGTGGATATCTTTATCTATAAAGGTATCTACCATAGTCTGATTGAACCAATATTGTCAATATTTCTTGAGAAAGAAATACCAGAACTTAAGCCAGTAAGGGAATTTAGGAGCTAATCCTCACTTGATACAGATGACTTGAGCTAATTCGCGTAATCAACTTCAGTAATATTGCCGAGGGAAAAGTTTTTCAATCAGTCCTATAATCAGTATTGAGCACCGAAACAGCTGATGCAGAGCTTACGCAAGAACTCTACAGGTAGTGTTAACAGTTACCCTTTAACCCCTACAGGTAGTGTGTCGATGGCTGAATTGCGTAAGCTCTGTTTACCTGTATTAATAGATACTGCTATAAGCCTCAAGATTTCTTAACTAAAGTTTGTATTTGTTGACGGTTGACGGTTTTCAAGATTAGACCTATTGCGAAAGTATTGTCTTGATGCAGTCGCGAATTGGGGGAGCCACGGCAGTCGCTCATGGGGGAGACCCCCGCATGAAGGCGCTGCCTCCTCAAGATCCCAGTGGCTCCCTTTAACAGCGCTACCTTGCTGCATCGCTTTTCATATACTGTTTTTCTCAATTATTGTCCGCTGATCGGAAGTTCCCCGATCCGAAGTTGCCAACAACAGCAGCGAGGTCTATTGTGCCATTTGTTCCAAAATTATCCTAAAATCAGCCAAGATACCAGGCAAATTGTCTCGATTCAGCACAGGCACATGAACAAAGATACAAGAAGTATTGAGGTGATGGTCTCCAAGATACTTTAAGACTTCGTAATAGAGTCCCTCGCAGACAAATTTACCAGCATCATGACTAATCTCACATTCACTCAAGGCAGCTACTAGTTGTTCTAAGTTCACTGGGGTTTCAAGGCAGGCATCTTCACGAGTAGCACAGGATTCGACGGTTAATTTGTGCCGCTTACAAGCCATGCCACAACAAAGAATCCGATCGGGTTGTATTTGATCAATTGTGGCAATTACCTGAGCACTAGCTTGGGCAATATCGACGGGCAACTGTCTGAGAAAAATCAGGGAAGCAGATAAATCAGTGGTTTGAGCAATTTTCCCTAATAAATCATCGGAGGAGTTAGATACCTGATCCGGTAGCCAGGTTTGAAAGGATGTCAGGAGGATTTTTTTGTTCATCCAAGATAACCAATTAAAATAAAAATAGCTTCAATGTTTCAATGTAAGGGAAAGCAGGTTAATGCCAGTAATTGCGGTTGTAGACTACGACATGGGGAACCTGCACTCTGCCTGTAAAGGGTTACAGAAAGCTGGTGCAACTACCTTAGTGACAGATTTAGCAGCAGATATAGAACAGGCGGATGCGGTGGTACTACCGGGAGTGGGGGCGTTTGACCCAGCGATACAACATTTGCGATCGCGTAACCTGGAGCAACCGATTAAACAAGCCATTGCCAGCGGTAAACCTTTTTTAGGTATTTGTATAGGTTTACACATTCTGTTTGAGGCTAGTGAAGAAGGCACAGAACCTGGATTAGGGATTGTGCCTGGCACAGTGCGCCGCTTTCGTCGAGAACCAAGTATTACGATTCCCCATATGGGTTGGAACCAGCTAGAGTTTACTCAACTAGATTGTCCCCTTTGGCAGCATTTATCGGGCAATCCCCGAGTCTATTTTGTCCATTCTTATTATGTTGACCCAGTTGACCCTGGGATTCGAGCCGCAACTACTACTCATGGGAGTCAAACCGTGACGGCTGCGATCGCTTACAATAATGTCGTAGCAGTACAGTTTCACCCGGAAAAGTCTTCTACTACAGGACTGCAAATTTTGTCTAATTTCGTGGCTCAGGTCAAGAGTTACTGCCATGATCGTACACTTGTCACCAAAGGCTGAAAATTATTCTTCTTGTAAAATTCTGCTACTACTACTGATTTAATCAGCACCCTCCCCACTGTCCTGTGTTTGGATGAGAATTTACGGCAATCGTCAACTGAAAACTTTGCCAGGACAAATTACCCGCCCGACACCAGCACGGGTGCGGGAGGCAGTATTTAATATTTGGCAAGGCAGTGTAGAGAATTGCCGATGGCTGGATTTATGTGCTGGTAGTGGTTCAATGGGTGCTGAGGCTCTGTGTCGGGGAGCTGTGTTGGTGGTAGGGATTGACAAATGGGCAAAAGCTTGCTCAATTATTCGTCAAAACTGGCAACAGATGGCTCAGCCGCAGCAAGAATTTCGGGTGTTGCAGGGGGATGTGGTCAGGCGATTGAAAACCTTGGCTCCTCAGCAGTTTGACCACATTTATTTTGACCCCCCCTACGCTAGTGATTTGTACCAGCCAGTGTTAGATGCGATCGCTCAATACCAGCTCCTCGATAGCCATGGTGAGTTAGCTGTTGAGCATAGCTCTAACTACTGGCAACCACAACCAATCCCCAATTTAGAAATTTGTCGCCAGAAGGTCTATGGCAATACTGCCTTGACCTTCTATTGCCCATTGGTTTAGGTCAGGGGTTTGGTAATGGTCAGGGGTTGATCAGCTCTGGGAAGTAAAAACTAACCCCCAAGTTGGTTACCCCGTTGGTATTGCATATAGGCAGCAAAAAATAACCCCAATAGAGTAACAGGTATTAAGCCAAGGACAATCCCAACAAGCAACGGTTCTACCACACTAAGTCTCCTAATTAAGTTTTTTTACCTGTTTCTCATATTACTAGGTCTGATCAACCTTAGGGTGCTGTTGGTGGTCAAACAGTTATTTACTAACCATCCTGAGTTCCATGGGTTGAGATTGCTCAGTCACACTCAGGAGGGTCTAAGGTCATGACCTTAGCCCTGACTTGGGTTGAGTACTTTTTCCTATAGCCCAACTTATATACCAAAATGTATACTTTTGATCTATTCCGCTAGTATCAGGTACATGGTGACTAAATAGTGTAGCATATAATACAAATACACCACAAGATCTTGATTAATGACTCCATAAATTTTAAGCTATGTTTATAAACAAAAATAATACTTAGTCTAAGTATTCACTTATCATTGCTTAACATAACTTAATCAATGGTTCAGTTTTATCCAGATTACAAGCGCTTTATCGATAGTCAACTTGACAGGAGACCCATTGGAAAACCAGCTTGTCCAACCTAGAGTTCTAGTGCGGCGAGTCACCTTGATAGTACTAGTGGCTTTGCTTGCTATAAGTCTTAGCCTGATCGGAATTACCATGATGCAGGATTCCGATCCTTATGTACAAAAGGTTTTGTCCCTGAACGGTGATCCAGTCCGAGGTAATGCTATTTTTCAAATCAACTGTGCTGGGTGTCATGGAGGCAACGGGGATGGCAATGTAGGACCAAGTCTACTGAGTATCTCTAAGAGAAAGTCTGACGTCAGCCTGATTCAGCAAGTGATCAGTGGTAGAACACCACCAATGCCTAAGTTTCAACCTCAGACTAGAGATATGGCAGACCTGTTAAGTTACCTGGAACAATTGTAACTAAAGGTTAAAGGTTGAAGGTTGAAGGTTAAAGGTTGAAGGTTGAAGGTTAAAGGTTGTTCGAGTAGCGTGGCCAAAGGCCAAGGTTGTTCGCCCTTGGCGTCAGGTGTAGGGTAGGTTGTTCGCGTAGCGTGGCCGTTCGCGCAGCGTGGCCTACGGCCTTAAGGCTAAGGTTGTTCGCGTAGCGTGGCCAAAGGCCAAGGTTGATAAAGAGCGTTGAAGAAAAAATATGCCCGTTAAATTTTAATTGACGACTTATAGCATTTGTCGCGTTGCTGATTGGTTTGTGATTTAGCGTACGGTAATTTTAAATTATACCTGAATTCACCAAGGCCCATCGCTTTTGCTATCAATTCAGTTTTACATCTCAAATCAAAGTTATACATAGTAACTAGTGAAACGATAGCTAGTCAACGGGGTGCAACTTGTTTTCCTTCCTGAATTTGCTCAGTGGGATGCAAGATCACTATTTCTCCTTCTCGAAGTCCTTGTTCAATCACTGCTTCAAGATTACTGCGCTGACTAATTATAATCTGACGTTTCTTCGCTTGGTTGTTTTCCACCACAAAGGTACACCAGGTCTGGAAGTTGATACTCCCTTGATGATATGAAAATTGGTTACTTCCCTGTGTTTTCCTTGTTCCAGAGACAGACAAATCATCCCTATTTTGTTGTGAGTTGCAGCGGAAAATGGCACTTAAGGGAACGACTAGCACATCTGAGCTTTCCCAAACTACAATCCGTGTTTCTACTCGGTAGCGATCACCTAGAGGAATTGGGGAATCTACAAAATTAGCGATCGCATTCACTCGCTGTTCTTCTACCCCAAGAGCTGAAATTTTAGTAAAACCTGAGGGTTCGACGTACTTCACCTGAGCGTTTAGGGTGCGCTCTCCCCCCCAATGTTCAATGAACATTTTTGCTCCTGGCTTGACTTTGACCGCATCAGTAGAAAGCAAATCAACGACAATCTCTAGGTCGGCAGGATTCCCTAGTTCCAACAGGGGGGTTCCGGCTTGTACATATCGAGCACTTTCCTCATTGACTCGTAGCACATAACCATCAATGGGGGAGTAGATTTCAGCACGGGCTGCTTCATCAGCTAGCTTAGCAAGTTCGGCTTGAACACTGGCAATGCGAGCATTGTAGACATCAAGTAAATAGTCAGGGTCTCGCTGTTCGGCAATTAGAATGGCACGGGCTTCTTTGGCGGCTACTACTTCAGCGGCCACACTATCCACTTCCCGTTGCGCTGCTTCTAATTCCCTCTGGCGGGTAGTTTCTAGCAATTGAGCTGTTTCGAGCTCTTTACGAGATATTGCGCCATCAATGTGTAACTGTTGGGAGCGTTGGCGATCGCGTTTTGCTTGCTCTAGTGCTGCTAATGCTTGCTGAACCCGAGCTTGAGCTTCTTGCTGTTGGGCTGCTGCTGACCGGATGCGGGCTTGAGCCTGGAATAAAGCTTCTGGTTTTGGTCGCTTGGTTGCTACCCCATCACGCTCTGCTTGCCATTGCCTTAGCCGTGCTTGAGCTTCTCGCACGTCTGAATCTAGAGGAAGGCGGTCAATTTGGGCAATGATTGCGCCTTGTTTAATTTTATCTCCTTCATCTAGTTTTATCCTCGCCAGCCGACCGGCAACAGGAGCTGAAACTACGAAGCGGGAGCGGATACGGGTCTTTCCCTCTCCATCCACTGTTACTTGCAAACTACTGCGTTTAACTTCGGCTAGATCAACCCGAATCGGTGCAGGACGAAATGCTAGGACAACTACTGTGATGATGCCAACTCCAACCATAAGGTAAGTTAGCCGTTGAGGAAGGTGCTTCATGAAGTGTCTAAAATCGCGGAATGGATTGTGCGATCGCAACAGTATTTAATTACTACTATTTAATTACTAATTAATATTTAATTTAGTACTTTTTTATTGTTCCATAGCTTCTGTTAGTCACAACATGCAAACTAAGCTGAATACAAAGGACTCAGAAGGCTCCACACTAACCTAACTATAACGATATGGATGCTTATTCCCTGGTTTTCAAAACAGCGATTAAGTCCAGACGATTCAGCTGTCTACGGATAATTAACCCAGAACATAATGCTGCTACTATTACGATAACAAATGTAAAACCATAGGTATCTTTAGTAATAATTAAGGGAAAACGGTAAAGTTCAGAATTATAGGCAACAGACATTAAAGCAGCTAAACCGTATCCGAGTCCAAAACCAATAGGAAGGGCGAGTAGGGTAAGAATAACTTGTTCACCTAGGAGAATAAAGGCAATTTCAGCACGAGTGAATCCCATAATCCTGAGACTGGCTAATTCTCGTCTTCTTTCTGATAGGGCAATCCGTGCTGAGTTGTAGACTACGCTAAAGGTAATAATGCAGGCAAAAATTACTAGTACTGCTGTGAAGACTTGCAGAGGTTTAGCACTAATTTCCTCAAAGCTTTCCAGGCTAGCTTCACGGGTGGTAATACCGGTAATAGCCGGTAGACGTTTGAGGCGATAGTAAAGCTGACTAGCAAGGTGAGGATCAACAGAGAGGTAAGCACCAGAAATAGTTTGTCCTTCTCGCATCAGTCGGTTGAGGGCATGGATATCCATATATGCTGAGACACCGAGGAGTTCATCCACCAAGCCGACTACAGGAATTTGACGCACGGGACGGCTTCCTTCCAGGACTTCCACGGTTAGGGTATCTCCAGGAGTAACACCTAGAATTTCAGCTAGTTTGGTAGTCATGACAACTCCGTCTGCGGGTAGATGCACAGTGTACCAATTCTTGTCTAGCAGACGGCGGAATTCTCCGGCTGGGTCGATTCCAGTTAAAGCACTGCGATAGGTATGATGGTCAAAGCGTAAACGTACTGGTACGATGCGGAAAGGTTCGGAACGAATCACTCCTGGTAAGTGAGTGATTTCGTAACGGGTACGTGCGGGACGGGGTTGATTAAAGATAATGGTGAGATCTTCCCGTTGCACTTGGCGGAATTGAAAATCCATCAGGTATGTCAGTGCATCTTCCATGTAAAACCCAGTCAAGAGAATTGCGACAGCAACAGCTATTCCCATAATGGATAGGAAGGCTTGGATGGGCTTGCGTTCCATATTACGTAGGATAATGCGACCGGCAGGGGAGAAAAACTGCTGTAGACCTAGCCGTTCAATAATGGTAGGTTTGAATTCAGCTGGGGGTTCGGGACGCATGGCTTGGGCTGGAGGAAGGGAAATTGCCCGACGTACCGCCATTAGTCCACCAATTGCTGCTGCGCTAAAGCTGACTATGATTGCGGTCGCGACTAAGTCTGAGCTGACGTCATAGCGTAGTAGGGGAAAGCGATAAAATTCAGCATAAGCTTGGGTTAGTACATTGCCCAGCCAAAGACCAACTAGGGTGCCAAGGATACCTCCGACAGTGACAATGGCAAGGACAAATTTAAGATAATGGATACCGATGGTTAGGTTACTGTAACCAAAGGCTTTGAGCACAGCAATTTGCTCGCGTTGGGTTCCGATTAGGCGAGAGAGGACAACATGCAGTAGGAAAGATGCGATCGCTAAAAAAATCGAAGGCATAAACGTAGCAGAGACTTCCAAACTGCTGAGTTCATCTGCTAAAATCTGATGGGATAACTGATCTTGCCTTCCATAAGCACCTAACCCACCGTAGCGTTCCAGTAATCGATCCAAACGGCTAATAATTTCCCTTTCTTGAGCCCCTGGACTTAAGGAAAGGCTGACATCGTTAAAGGCACCATCAAGGTCAAAGGCTTTACCCAAGGCTTCCCGACCTATCCAAACCACTCCAAATCGCCGATTATCTGGGAAGATTTCTCCAGCACCTCGCACTTCATAAACGTATTCTGGTGATAGGGCAATACCTACTATTCGCAATTTTTCCCAGCGTCCATTAATTATGGCACCCATGGTATCACCCAAGTTGAGTTGATTGGCTTGGGCGAATGCTTCACTGACGAGTACTTCATCTCCTCGTCCTGGTTCAATATAGCGACCCTGACGAATAAATAAGTCGTTGAGTATGGAAATACGACGCTCAGGAATTGAGATTAGTCTTCCTGTGGCTGGTTCTGTTAAACCAGCCACATCAAGGGTGACATCAACCACAATCCGAGTTTGGGTTTGGGCAATACCGGGAATAGCAGCAATTTGGGCTTTGAGGCGTTCTGGAGCGCGTTTGAGGGAAGCGAAAACTTGGGCAAAATGGTAGCGGTTGTAATATGTGTCTTGGGTTAGTCGCAAAGAGGTATAGGCACTCCTGGCTAGGACGAAGCTAGCAATGCCACAGGTTACTACTAATGCGATCGCTATCACCTGACCTCGTAATTGCCATAGGTCACGTAAGAGTTTACGGTCTAGGGAATTCATGAAAATTTAATGTACTCAATGGTTGAGTTACCACTCTAAATTTTCAGGAGCAATCTTAGTCTGATTACCATGTACAGTAATAATCTCACCACTACGCATGGTAATCACCCGATCTGCCATAGCCGCAATTCCAGCATTGTGAGTAATTACAGCAGTAGTTGTTCCCAACTCCTGATTCACTCGCTCCAATACATTCAATACTAGCTTACCGGTCTGAAAGTCTAACGCTCCGGTTGGTTCATCACATAGGAGCACTTGAGGACGTTTGGCAATAGCACGAGCGATCGCAACCCGTTGTTGTTCACCCCCAGATAATTGAGCCGGAAAATGGTTAAGACGATGGTCTAGTCCTACTAGTCCCAAAGCTTCCCGAGGACGCATCGGACGAGGAGCAATTTCCGTCACCAGAGCAACATTTTCCTGAGCCGTCAAGCTGGGAATCAAATTATAGAATTGGAACACAAAACCCACGCACTCCCGACGGAACCGGGTAAGAGCACGATCATCAGCACTTGATAGATCACGATTATAGAATTTGACTTGTCCGAAGGAGGGAACATCAAGTCCTCCGAGAATATTCAGCAGAGTGGACTTGCCACTTCCAGACGGACCAAGCAATACTACAAATTCTCCTCCATAGAGGTCAATAGTAACTGATTTTAGTGCCTGAACATTTACCTCCCCCATCTGATAGGTTTTAGTCACGTCACGCACTTGGAAAATAGGTTCATTGTTCATAGAGCGGTTGGCGACTTTCTTAAGTAAATATTTATAAGTTTTTAGGGAACAGGGAACAGGGAATAGGGAACAGATAATAGAGTATTTAGCATTCAAACTAAGTTATTTATTATTGCCATTTTTTGGGTATCATTTTCATAATTAAAATATTTATCTGCAAATGGCTATAACTTATGATTAATTATTTCAAGAGTAATGACTAGATATAAATCCTAAATAACTTGTGATAATTATTGTCTCCTATTCCCGATTCCCGATTCCCGATTCCCGATTCCCGATTCCCGATTCCCGATTC
>NZ_CEYLVT010000047.1:0-38438 GCF_982860115.1 Moorena sp. | reverse complement strand
AATTCTCAATTCTCAATTCTCAATTCTCAATTCTCAATTCTCAATTCTCAATTCTGGGCAATCAGTAACTACCTGACTACTGACAGAGCTTTAACTAGATGATTGTTATATTATTGTTCTACTCCCTTTGACCCCCCAGCATTAAGCTGAGTTCGTAAGCGCACAGAGTCAGCGTGAGATGGTAGACCTTCTGCTTCAGCAAGAGTCTCAATAGCACCAGCCACTTTATGGAGGGCTCGGTCGGAATACTGAATCAAACTGGAGTGCTTCATAAAGGTTTCCACACCTAAGGCAGAAGCATAACGAGCAGCACCTGAAGTGGGTAGGGTGTGATTTGGTCCAGCTAAGTAATCACCTACTGCTTCAGGGGTTGAGTTACCCAAGAAAATTGCCCCAGCGTGGTGGATATAGTCTAGTAAGTCCCAAGGTTGGGTAATTTCTAGTTCTAAGTGCTCTGGAGCAAACTCATCAGACAGTTGTGCTGCCGCTTCCAAAGAATCAACAACAACAATTAGACCGTAGTGAGCGATCGCTTTTTCTGTCAACAGGCGTCGTGGATGGTCTTTTAGTTGCTGCTGGACTTGCCCCTGCACTTGTTTGGCTAATTGAGCATTATTGGTCAGGAGAATGGCTGCTGCCATTGGGTCATGTTCTGCCTGAGCCAATAGATCGACAGCCACATGAACTGGATGAGCTGCCTCATCCGCAATAATTAATACCTCAGAAGGACCAGCCAGGGAGTCAATCCCTACAATACCGTAAACCAGTTTCTTAGCCAGGGTTACGTAAATGTTCCCCGGACCGCTAATGACATCGACATTGGGAATGGTTTCGGTCCCAAAGGCTAAGGCTGCAATTGCTTGGGCACCACCTACCCGGTAAATCTCATCAATACCAGCTTCCTGAGCAGCCACAAGCACAGCCGGATTAATGCTTTGATCAGGTCTTGGTGGGGTGACCATTACAATTTTTTTCACCTGAGCTACCTTGGCTGGAATAGCATTCATTAACACAGTACTGGGATAGGACGCCCTACCTCCAGGAACATATAGTCCAGCCTTATCTACAGGAGTGTAGCGCTTCCCTAAAACCACATCATCTTCACCAAATTGCACCCAGGATTTGGGAACTCGTTGTCGATGAAATGCCTCGATTTGTCTGGCGGCTAATTGAATCGCATCCAGTAATTCCTTGGAGACCTGTTGGTAAGCCGCATCTAGTTCCGAACCACTGACTCGCAGTTGTTCTCGACTCAATTTCAGCTGATCAAATTCCTCAGTGTAGTGCAGGAGCGCTACATCTCCTTGGCGCTTCACTGCCTGTAAAACTTCCCTTACAGTTGCCTCTTTGTTCAGCATTTGGTCAGAAGCCGTGCGATCGCGGATACGTCGCAGTTCAGTTTGTGCCTCAGCCTGCTCAGTTATGATTCGCAGCATGGAGTCGGAGTGCCCATCACGCTAGTGTTGCTCGTCCTAGACCAGGTTTACACACTTATCCTGATCAAAGGTGTCTATGTTTCCTGGACTTACTTTAAGAATATAGCTTAAAGAGGGTGATGCTTGGGTTACGCTATGCTTGTTGATACTAGTTGATACTAGTTTAGTATGATATGTGGTATGATATTATTTCTGGTATCATACCATTTTCTACTGGACGTAACTCCTAAACTAAATTAAGTTAAGTAAACACTGCTGTGGCTAATAACAAGTCTGCCCTCAAACGCATAAATATAGCCGAACGGAACCGAGTTCGGAACAAGGCCTACAAATCAGCGGTGAAAACGCTGACCAAGAACTACTGTGCTGCCTTAGAAGAGTACGAACGCCAACCAAGTCCAGAGGGCTTGGAAGAAGTAAAACGCCGAATGTCAGAAGCATACAGCAAAATTGACAAGGCTGTCAAGCGTAAGGTACTTCATCGTAATAATGGCGCTCGGAAAAAAGCAAATCTTGCCAAAAAGCTCAAAGCTATAGAGGTTAAACTTAACCCTAGTGTGACCGAGTCACCTGCTGTATGATCAGATTGCCTCACTAAGCTGGCGGAGCGCTTTGTGCTGCAATTATTAGTAATAAGCGCAAAAACCTCTGTTAATTAAACTGAAAATAGATAAATAGATTAAAAACTGTATTGATGCAGTTGATTGATACCCACGTCCATATCAACTTCGATGTCTTTGAGTCGGAGTTAGAGCAATTACGGCAGCGATGGCTAGAAGCTGGTGTGGTTCGTCTAGTTCACTCTTGCGTAGAACCGTCTGAGTTTACAGGCATCCAAACTCTAGCCGAGCGATTTCCCGAACTCTCCTTTGCGGTAGGCTTACACCCCTTAGATACCGAAAAATGGACTTCCGAAACGGAAAATCAGATTTTGACCCTAGCCCGCTCTGATGCTAGGGTTGTAGCTATCGGAGAAACGGGTTTGGATTTCTATAAAGCCAAGAACCAACAGCACCAAATAGAAGTGTTCAAAGCCCAACTAGGGATTGCCCAGCAACTCCGGTTGCCACTGATTATCCACTGCCGTGACGCTGCTGCAGAAATGAGGGGCATACTGCAAGAATTTTGGGAAAGTACCGGATCAATAAGAGGTGTGATGCACTGTTGGGGAGGTAATCCTCAACAGACACAGTGGTTTTTGGATTTGGGGTTTTACATTAGCTTCAGTGGCATTGTGACCTTTAAAAATGCCACTCAGGTGAAAGAATCAGCCACCATGGTACCTAGCGATCGCTTACTCATCGAAACAGATTGTCCGTTCCTTGCACCAGTCCCCAAGCGAGGCAAACGAAATGAACCAGCCTATGTCCGCTATGTAGCCGAGTGCATTGCCGGATTACGAGGGATATCTCTAGAAGAGTTGGCGGCTCTTACCACCCAAAATGCTTGTCAGCTTTTTGGTATACGCCTATCAACAGCAACTCAAGGGCAAAATAGGGATTGGGTAAATCTCAACCAGACCTGAAAGGGTAAAACCATTAGGTGGGTTCTTGATAATTTCAACTCCCCTACTCTGCTAGGGTTCAGTAGAAATAGAATTATGGGGAGACTCCGCCGCTGGCTGTGAACATCTATGGGAACACCTATAAGAGCAAATAACAGGAAATAATCAAACTCTTTGAATAGTACTTTTGGGAGAGGGTTACCAAAGGAGGGTTGACAAAACAAAGATAAAATGCTACCCTGGTTAGTCTGAATAAAACTAACCCAACGACAAGCCCCACAACGGTTTTAGTCTCCAGCTAAGCACACCCTAAGCACATCCCATGTGTATAGCAGGGCATATCGACGGTGACAAGTGTAAAAACCACAACTAGCACCAGCAGCAAGTAGTCCAAGTCCAGTATAGTCCAATAGAGTGTTTTGGTTGTTTTCCTGATGCCTGAGTTTCTGTCAATCTAGTAAGAGACATGGTTGAAATCACCACGGATGGATGCGCGAGAAGTGGAAGATTGAAGGCACTCTAAGCCATTTGATTCAAAGCTATGAACATCTAAAACTGAGGTCCGGTGGTGTTCAGCTAAATAATTCAACCTTTACCTTATCTGTGGGAGTGTAAATTCTAACAGTTTATCTAGTATCTATTAGATCGAACCCAAGTTTTAAGCAACTGCTCAAGTACAAGTACTGCCTTGGGAAGGGAATCAAAATCGGCGCTGACTTAAAAAGAGTGAAGAACAGACCCCATGACTAATCAGACTTACACAACAGCCACCTATATGTTGCCAGACTTAGTGGAAATTCAGCGTGCTAGCTTTCGCTGGTTCTTGGAGGAGGGGCTAATTGAAGAACTCAATAGCTTCTCGCCGATTACCGACTACACTGGCAAAATGGAGCTGCACTTCTTGGGTCAAAACTACAGGCTTAAGTCTCCTAAATATGATGTGGATGAAGCGAAGCGGCGAGACAGTACCTATGCCGTACAAATGTACGTTCATACCCGCCTGATTAATAAAGAAACCGGCGAGATCAAAGAACAAGAAGTCTTCATCGGTGATTTGCCTCTGATGACAGACCGAGGCACATTTATCATTAACGGTGCTGAGCGAGTCATTGTTAACCAAATTGTTCGCTCTCCCGGAGTTTACTACAAGTCTGAAACGGATAAAAACGGACGTCGTACCTACTCAGCATCCTTGATTCCTAACCGGGGTGCTTGGTTGAAGTTTGAAACCGATAAAAATAACTTAGTTTGGGTGCGCATCGACAAAACCCGTAAACTGTCTGCACAGGTGCTTTTAAAAGCCTTGGGGCTTGGTGATAGTGAAATTATAGATGCTATGCGCCACCCAGACTACTATCAAAAAACCCTTGACAAAGAAGGGAACCCCAGTGAAGAAGAAGCCCTGCTTGAGCTGTACCGCAAGCTGCGTCCTGGGGAACCTCCCACTGTTAGTGGTGGTCAGCAGTTATTGGAATCCCGTTTCTTTGACCAGAAGCGTTATGACCTAGGTCGGGTCGGTCGCTACAAAATCAATAAAAAACTACGACTAAATATTCCTGACACCGTAAGGGTATTGACCCCCCAAGACATACTCGGGGCAATAGATTACCTAATCAACCTGGAATTTGACATTGGTAGCACAGACGATATTGACCACCTAGGAAATCGCCGAGTGCGCTCTGTTGGTGAACTGTTGCAAAACCAAGTGCGGGTGGGACTAAATCGCCTAGAGCGGATTATTCGGGAACGGATGACCGTTTCAGAATCCGATACCCTTACCCCAGCCTCATTGGTAAACCCCAAACCCCTAGTAGCAGCGATTAAGGAATTTTTTGGGTCCTCTCAGCTTTCCCAGTTTATGGATCAGACCAATCCATTAGCTGAATTGACCCATAAACGGCGTCTGTCTGCCCTAGGTCCTGGGGGGTTAACTCGTGAACGGGCAGGTTTTGCAGTGCGGGATATTCATCCATCTCACTATGGCAGAATTTGCCCCATTGAAACTCCAGAAGGTCCCAATGCAGGACTCATTGGCTCCTTGGCAACCCACGCTCGGGTGAATAATTATGGTTTCATTGAAACTCCTTCTTACCCAGTAGAAAATGGGCGAGTCCTAAAAGACCGACCGCCCTTGTACATGACCGCAGATGAAGAAGATGACCTGAGGGTAGCACCAGGGGATATTGCCTTAGATGAGGAAGGTTATATCCTGGGAGAGTCTGTACCAGTCCGATATCGACAAGAATTCACCACCACCACCCCTGACCAAGTGGACTATGTGGCGGTATCACCAGTGCAAATTATTTCCGTTGCCACCTCTCTAATTCCCTTCTTAGAACATGATGATGCCAACCGAGCTCTGATGGGCTCAAATATGCAGCGGCAAGCTGTGCCATTGCTTCGACCTGAGCGCCCCTTAGTGGGAACAGGATTGGAAGCCCAGGCGGCTCGGGACTCGGGTATGGTCGTGGTGGCTGCCAGTGATGGTGAGGTAGTATATGTCGATGCCAACACAATTCGGTTACAGCCTTATCAAACCACCAGCACAGATACCCCAGCCCTGCCAGGGGAAAAGGGCAATGAGAATGAGTTAGAATACCCTCGCCCTGTCCAACCAAAAGAAACCCCAGCAATTATTGAATACTCCCTCCAAAAGTACCAGCGCTCTAACCAAGATACCTGCTTGAATCAACGACCCTTGGTGTATGTAGGAGATGAAGTTGTGGCCGGTCAGGTACTGGCAGATGGCTCGGCTACAGAAGGCGGTGAAATCGCTCTGGGACAAAATATTCTAGTCGCTTATATGCCTTGGGAAGGCTATAACTACGAAGATGCCATCCTGGTTAGTGAACGGCTAGTTTACGATGATGTCTACACCAGTATTCACGTTGAAAAGTATGAAATAGAAGCGCGACAGACTAAACTGGGTCCGGAGGAAATCACCCGAGAAATTCCCAATGTGGGGGAAGATGCCCTGCGACAGTTAGATGAAACCGGGATCATTCGGATTGGAGCCTGGGTAGAAGCTGGGGATATATTAGTGGGGAAAGTTACTCCTAAGGGGGAATCAGACCAGCCACCAGAAGAAAAACTGTTGCGAGCTATATTTGGGGAAAAAGCTAGGGATGTACGGGACAATTCTCTGCGAGTGCCCAATGGTGAAAAAGGCCGTGTGGTAGATGTGCGGGTATTTACCAGAGAGCAAGGAGACGAACTGCCACCGGGAGCCAACATGGTAGTGCGTGTATATGTGGCTCAGAAGCGTAAAATCCAGGTTGGTGACAAAATGGCAGGTCGTCACGGTAATAAGGGAATTATTTCCCGGATTTTGCCCATCGAAGATATGCCCTACCTGCCGGATGGTACACCTGTAGATATTGTACTTAACCCCCTGGGAGTACCCAGTCGCATGAATGTGGGTCAGGTATTTGAATGTCTATTAGGATGGGCTGGGGAAAACCTAAATGTCCGATTTAAGCTTACTCCCTTCGACGAAATGTACGGCGCAGAAGCATCCCGCCTCACCGTCCATAACAAGCTTAAAGAAGCTAGTGAGCAACCTGATAAAGAGTGGGTATTTAATCCGGACCATGCCGGAAAAATTACTGTATACGATGGTCGTACCGGAGAAGCCTTTGACCAACCAGTTACGGTGGGACAAGCCTATATGCTGAAGCTCGTCCACTTGGTAGATGATAAAATTCACGCTCGCTCCACCGGACCGTACTCCCTAGTCACCCAGCAACCCTTGGGAGGTAAAGCCCAACAAGGTGGTCAGCGCTTTGGGGAAATGGAAGTCTGGGCATTAGAAGCATTTGGAGCATCTTACACCCTCCAAGAATTGCTCACTGTCAAATCAGACGACATGCAAGGCCGCAACGAAGCTCTCAATGCCATTGTGAAAGGAAAAGCCATTCCCCGACCTGGTACTCCCGAATCCTTCAAGGTACTGATGCGAGAACTCCAATCGTTAGGACTCGACATAGCTGTTCACAAAGTCGAAACCACAGAAGACGGTAGTAGCAATGATATGGAAGTTGATTTAATGACCGATTCAGAACGCCATCGAACACCACGCTCACCAACCTATGAATCCCTGAACCAAGAAGAGTTGGTGGAAGAAGAGGAAGCCTAAAAGGTGGCTCTATAGGAGTGTCTGTGAATAGGGAAATGACAAAATTATGAGAAGCCAAATAGAACAGCGGTTTGACTACGTAAAAATAGGTATTGCCTCTCCTGAGAGAATTCGTCAATGGGGAGAAAGGACTCTTCCCAACGGTCAAATGGTCGGTGAAGTGACTAAGCCAGAAACCATTAACTATCGCACCCTCAAACCAGAGATGGATGGGCTGTTCTGTGAGCGGATCTTTGGTCCAGCTAAAGACTGGGAATGCCATTGTGGTAAGTACAAGCGGGTGCGCCACCGAGGTATTGTCTGTGAACGCTGTGGTGTGGAAGTGACCGAGTCCCGGGTAAGGCGTCACCGTATGGGATACATTAAACTAGCCGCACCCGTGGCTCACGTCTGGTATCTCAAAGGGATTCCTAGCTACCTCAGTATTTTGCTTGATATGCCCCTGCGGGATGTAGAACAGATTGTCTACTTCAACGCCTACGTAGTACTAAACCCAGGTAATGCGGAAAACCTCAGCTATAAACAGCTGCTCACGGAAGACCAATGGCTGGAAATTGAGGAGCAGCTCTATAGCGAAGACTCAGATCTATCTGGGGTAGACGTGGGGATTGGGGCTGAGGCTCTGCAACGACTTCTACAGGATTTGGATTTAGACGCGATCGCAGAAAAGCTGCGAGAAGAAATTGCCGCTTCTAAAGGTCAAAAGCGAGCTAAGCTCATCAAACGCTTGCGAGTGATTGACAACTTTATTGGCACCGGGGCTCAGCCAGATTGGATGGTGCTGAGTGTCATCCCTGTCATTCCCCCCGACCTGCGACCGATGGTGCAACTAGATGGGGGTCGCTTTGCTACCTCTGACTTAAATGACCTCTATCGACGAGTCATCAACCGCAACAATCGACTAGCCCGGTTGCAGGAAATTCTGGCACCGGAAATCATAGTCCGCAATGAAAAGCGGATGCTTCAGGAAGCTGTGGATGCCCTGATTGACAATGGCAGGCGAGGACGGACAGTGGTAGGGGCAAACAATCGACCCCTGAAGTCTCTCTCTGACATTATCGAAGGTAAACAGGGTCGCTTCCGGCAAAACCTGCTAGGAAAACGGGTGGATTACTCCGGACGGTCAGTGATTGTAGTAGGCCCAAAGCTGCATATCCACCAGTGTGGTTTGCCCAGAGAGATGGCGATTGAGCTGTTTCAACCTTTTGTGATTCACCGCCTGATTCGTCAGGGTTTGGTGAATAACATAAAAGCAGCTAAAAAATTGATTCAACGGGGAGATCCCACTGTGTGGGACGTACTCGAAGAAGTGATTGCAGGTCACCCGGTGATGCTAAATCGAGCCCCAACTCTACACCGACTAGGAATTCAAGCCTTTGAACCCATTTTGGTAGAAGGTCGTGCCATTCAACTGCACCCCTTAGTCTGTCCAGCCTTTAATGCCGACTTTGATGGCGACCAGATGGCAGTACATGTGCCGCTATCCCTAGAATCCCAAGCAGAGGCTAGGTTGTTAATGCTGGCATCAAACAATATTCTCTCACCAGCAACAGGTCGCCCAATTATAGCACCGAGTCAAGATATGGTCTTGGGATGCTATTATCTAACCGCCAAAAATCCAAATGCCACCAAGGGAGCAGGTCGTTACTTTGCTAACCTTGATGATGCAATCAAAGCCTACGAACAAAAGCAAGTACACCTCCATGCCTATATTTGGGTTCGCTATGACGGAATAGTTGACACAGATGAACCAGACACGGGGATCATTTCTGAAGAATCTTCACCGGATGGTATGGTGAGCAAAGTCTACAAAAACCGGCGAGTGAGGGAAACAGCCGATGGTGAACTTATTTCCCAGTACATCCGCACTACCGCAGGTCGGATCATCTACAACAAAACTATTCAAGAAGCCCTATGGGGCTAGGTAAAAGGTAAGCATTAAGAATTTAGAATGGGTGAATTTAGAATGGGTGAATTTAGAATTTAGAATGAGTAAATTTAATATAATTGAGGATTTAAAATTTAGAATGCCCGAAGGTGGCATTATTAATTCTAAATTCTTAATTCTAAATTCTAAATTCTAAATTCTAAATTCTAAATTATTGATTCTAAATTATTGATTCTAAATTCTTAATTCTAAATTTTTAATTAGTCATCCCCTTCAAAAGCATCATGGCAGATAAAAAAGCTCAAAAAGACTTGATTTTTTATAACCGGATTGTTGATAAAGGCCGGTTAAAAAAGCTGATCTCTTGGGCCTATACCAAATATGGCAGTGCCCGGACAGCCCAAATGGCAGACAAACTCAAAGATCTGGGGTTTCGCTATGCTACCCAGGCGGGGGTTTCTATCAGTGTAGATGACCTGCAAGTGCCACCAGCTAAACGCCAGATGTTAGATGAGGCGGAAGCTATGATTCGTGCTACAGAAGGCAGGTTCACTAGGGGTGAAATTACTGAAGTTGAACGGTTTCAAAAAGTTATTGATACCTGGAACGGAACCTCTGAGGCTCTCAAAGATGAGGTGGTTCGTAACTTCAAAGACACAAACCCCCTCAATTCAGTGTACATGATGGCTTTTTCCGGAGCACGGGGTAACTTGTCTCAGGTGCGGCAATTGGTAGGTATGCGGGGTCTGATGGCTAATCCCCAAGGTGAAATTATTGACCTACCGATTAAGACTAACTTCAGGGAAGGCTTAACAGTAACGGAATACATTATCTCATCCTACGGAGCCCGCAAAGGCTTGGTGGATACTGCCCTGAGAACAGCTGACTCTGGTTACCTCACCCGTCGTCTGGTTGATGTTTCCCAGGACGTGATTGTACGAGACCTTGATTGTGGCACAAGTCGGGGCATCAAAATCGCACCGATGACCGATGGCGATCGCGTTTTAATTTCCCTAGCGGATAAGCTCTTAGGCCGAATTGTAGCAGAGGAATTGGTTCATCCAAAAACCGGGAAAGTAATTGCTAAAAAAAACCAAGATGTATCTGATGAACTAGCCAAAGAGATTGAATCGTCTGGTATTAAAGAGGTAATGGTGCGATCGCCTTTAACCTGTGAAGCCCAGCGGTCAGTTTGCCAGAGATGCTATGGTTGGAGCTTAGCTCATGGGCACATGGTGGATTTGGGCGAAGCGGTGGGGATTATTGCTGCCCAGTCTATTGGGGAACCAGGAACTCAGTTGACTATGCGGACCTTCCACACAGGGGGTGTGTTTACCGGGGAAGTGGCACGCCAGCTCTCTGCTCCCGTTAAGGGTGTAGTAAACTTTGGCAAAAGCCTACGTACCCGCCAAGTTAGGACTCGCCATGGTGACGATCGTCAACAAGTGGAAGTAGCTGGCGATCTGATTTTGCAACCAACTAATGGCTCTGCCAAAACCTTTCCTTTAACAGCGGGCTCCTTGGTCTTAGTCAGTGATGGGCAAACAGTCAGCAAAGGTGATCTCTTAGCAGAAGTAGCCCTGAGTAAAAGCCGTCCTTCCACAGAAAAAGCGGCTAAGGATGTGGCATCGGACTTAGCCGGGGAAGTGCTATTTGCGGACTTAGTCCCTGAGGAAAAAACAGATCGACAGGGTAATACAACTCGGATTGCCCAACGCAGCGGTTTGCTCTGGATTTTATCTGGGGACGTCTATAACCTACCCCCTGGTGCCGAACCGGTGGTGAAAAATGGGGATGCTGTAGAGATTGGCACAGTGCTGGCGGAAACTAAATTAGTCACACTCAACGGTGGTGTGGTGCGACTGACCCCAGGCAAAAGAGAAATTGACATTATCACCGCTTCCGTCCGCTTGGATCAATCACAGGTGAGAATGGAAAGCACGGGGGGTCGGGAACAATATGTGATTCACACTGCCAATAATCAGCACTTTTCCCTGAAGGCAACCCCTGGCACAAAGGTAGTGAACCACCAGGTAGTGGCGGAACTGATTGATGACCAATACTACACTAAAACCGGTGGCATTATTAAATATGCTGGTGTAGAGGTGGCTAAACGGGGTAAAGCCAAGCAAGGTTACGAAGTTACCAAAGGGGGTACCTTACTGTGGATTCCGGAAGAATGCCATGAGGTCAACAAAGATATTTCCCTGCTGCTTGTGGAAGACGGTCAATACGTGGAAGCAGGCACAGAAGTGGTTAAGGATATCTTCTGTCAGTCGTCAGGTGTAGTGGAAGTTGTCCAAAAAAATGACATCCTCCGGGAAATTGTGGTTAAGCCTGGGGAATTTCATCTGGTGGAGAACCTACCAGAAACCATTACTAGAGAGGGTCAGCTGATCTATCCCGGCTCGGAAGATTTGCCAGGGATAACGGTAGAAAACCTGTGTTATGGAGAAGCAGTTGACACACCTGATGGTATGGGACTGCTGCTGCGGCCAGTGACTGAGTTTGCTGTACCAGATGAACCAGCGGTTCCCTCTCAGGCGTCCATTAATACCCAAGACCATTCCAACCAAGCTACCCAAGGAACCCAGATTGAATTGCGAGCCCTCCAACGCATTCCCTATAAAGATGGAGAGCGGGTCAAGTCTGTAGATGGGGTGGAATTACTCCGCACCCAGCTAGTATTGGAAATGAGCAGCCCCGATGCTAGCAGTGACCATTCTAGTTCATCCCAGCTCAGTGCTGACATTGAGTTAGTCGGTACTGAGGAAGATGAAGCCTCTGAGGATATGCGATTACAACTGGTAATCCTGGAGTCTTTAGTGGTGCGCCGGGATACCAATGCAGATCCGTTAGGGGGCAATACCAAAACCCGGATTTTAGTCCAAGATGGGGATGAAATTCCTCCAGGTGCGGTAGTGGCTCGAACAGAAATTCAGTGCAAGGAAGCTGGTGAAATCCGGGGGATTCAAGAAGGATTGGAAGCCATTCGCCGAGTACTGGTGGTCAGGGATGCTGACCGAGTGACAATCCCGATTACCTCTCCTGCCACAGTCAAAGTAGGGGATTTGGTCGTTGGTACCAAGACCCTCGCTGAAGGGAAACCTGCTGGAGAATCAGGTCAGGTGGTTCAGGTAAAGGATGATGCCGTTATCCTGCGACTGGCTCGTCCATACCGAGTTTCTGCCGGGGCAATTTTGCAAATTGACAAGGGAGACTTGGTGCAGCGGGGTGATAACCTGGTACTACTGGTGTTTGAACGAGCCAAGACAGGGGATATTATCCAAGGTTTGCCCAGGATTGAAGAACTACTAGAAGCTCGCAAACCCAAAGAAGCCTGTATCTTGGCCAGACGTCCTGGAGAAGCCCAGGTGATTTATGAAGAAGGCGAAACCGTTGATATCAAGGTAATTGAGTCAGACGGAGTCGTGACCGATTACCCGATTTCCCCTGGGCAAAATGCTATTGTTTCCGATGGTCAGCAAGTCGGTACTGCTGAACCCATCACCGATGGCCCAGCCAATCCCCATGAAATTTTAGAGATTTTCTTCAACTACTGTCTCGAAAAGAGAGGTGTCTACGAAGCGGCTTTAAAGGGATTGCAACAGGCACAAGCATTTTTGGTCAATGAAGTGCAGTCGGTTTATCAGTCTCAAGGAATTGATATTGCTGATAAGCATATTGAGGTGATTGTTCGTCAGATGACCTCTAAAGTGAGGGTAGACGATGGTGGTGATACCACTATGTTACCAGGAGAACTTGTGGAGTTGCGGCAGATTGAGACAGTGAATGATGCCATGGCCATCACTGGTGGTGCGCCAGCTCAGTATACACCGGTACTACTGGGAATTACCAAAGCATCCCTGAATACAGATTCATTTATCTCTGCTGCTAGCTTCCAAGAAACTACTCGTGTGCTGACAGAAGCAGCAATCGAAGGGAAATCTGACTGGCTCAGGGGTCTGAAGGAGAATGTCATCATTGGACGTCTGATTCCCGCAGGGACTGGCTTTAATGCTTACCAAGAGAGCAATCTTGGTAGTCCAGAACCAGAATTCGACCATGGGAATAGCATGGTCTATGGCTATGGTGAACCCACCGATAGTCCTGAATTACCCCAAAACAACCTTCTTGATGATAATACGGCCCGTGCTTACAACTTAGATGAGGGGAGTGATTTGGCTGCTGATCCTAGCAACTTAGACCTCTTGAATGGAAATTTTCCAGAATAAGGTTGAACTATCCCCTGGATAAATCCTGGGAAAAATAAGGGCGTCTGATGATAATGAGCTTTTTAAAAGCTTTTCATCAGACGCCCTTACGGTATTATTTAGTATGATTCATTGCTATCACCAGACTTCAACCTAGCTGTATGCTTAGCTCTGGATGCAGTCGCTCATCGGGTTTCCACGGGGATTACAAGGTGCGGCGGCAACCCTGGGCACAGAGCCCCCGATGATTTATAATACACCGGGACTGGACTAACGTAGTGTCATCTCAAAACAATAATAAGGGGTTATCAACATGACAACTGTCAGCAAAAGTGAAAAACTCAAAGAAATACAGGAAGCCTATAAAAAAAGTAATAATTCGATGGCTTATGAGTTGTGTAGAGTATTTGAACAGGTCTGGCAAGTTGCTCCAGATGAGTCAGCCTTAGGAATAGCCAATAAGATTATGTCGAAAGATATATCTTATTTTATGTTTGTGTTTGATTTGGACACGGAAGAAGGTTATAGCGAAACTATCAAACAGGCTAGCAAGCAATCATTTAGAAATCGTAGAGAATGGCGTCAAAACTTAGAAGACTTAGAAGGTAAAAAACAGCTGGAATCAGAAGAAGAGGAAGTTAAGGAAAATTTGTTAAACTTACTAAGTGATTCTAGCGCTGATACTGATAGCAAAATCAGAGAAAATTTATTAGAGATAGTAAAAGGTTGTCTTTAAATCCTCTATCCTACTCACGACTTTCCAACTCAAGACTAACCACTCACCACTAACCACTATCGTTTGCGATTGACCATAGGTCAAGCTACGCGATCGCATTCACCCAATCCCCTGTCCCACTTAGGTTGATGTAGTTGATGTAGGGTGGGCAGTGCAGCAGACCGATTCACCAAGCCTGCCATAGTCTTGGGTTTGCACTGCCCACCAAAGGATTAATCACAATGCTCCGAGATCTCAGTTTAAAGGAGAGGAAGAACAGGGGAAAGACGCGCTAGATCAAAGAGATTTTAACTAGTCAGTTGTTTCCGCCACGATGTACTAGTCGTTATACAAACTCTAGATCCTGTGTTCGGTCATAGCCAGGAAGAACTATAGCAATAATGTCAATGTTCAAATTAGCCCGCATGGGAACAAGCTTCAAACTATCCGCTACGCTCATACCTCCAGCAATATTGTTAGCAATCTGTTCCACTGAACCAATACTTCCCTGATCAAGAGACAAGCCTGGCGTGATAGCGATAAAGTTTTGTCCAAAGATATAGTTGCTGCCTTGGTGGAGTTGAATTGTATCCGTACCAGATTCAAACTGCCCAATTAGAGCGTAGTCATTGAGACCATAAGTTCCTCCTCCTCCGACATAGTAAGGATTGTTGCTATCTCCAGCCACCAATGTATCTTCACCAGCTCCTCCGATTAAGGTATCAATTTCATTAATACCTGGATTGTTACTGTTGGGATCTACACCTACGAGGAAGTCATTACCTGAGCCACCAGACAGAGAGTCGTTACCTGAGCCGCCAAACAGAGAGTCGTTACCTGACTCGCCAAACAGAGAGTCGTTACCTGACTCGCCAAACAGAGAGTCGTTACCTGACCCGCCAGACACAAAGTCGTCACCTAACCCGCCAGACAAAACGTCTTTACCAGACATGCCAAACAGAGAGTCGTTACCTGACCCGCCAGACACAAAGTCGTCACCATGGCCGGCAAGCACACAATCGTGACCATCGCCTCCAAAAATGGCGTCATTTCCGCCAAGTGCCAGGATTACATCGTTGTTGTTAGTACCCGGGATAAATTCAGAAGCGTCAGTACGGATAATCACGTTAACAGGCCCTGAGATTCCTTTCGACGATAATATTTCTAACTCTGACTTATCGGAAACTAAATCTTGTATCTGCTTCAAATTGAACTGAGTCGGTGTAGCAGAAGGATCAGGTAACTGGGGGCTAGACACTTCCTGATTCTGGATAGATTTTGGTAGTGACTTGATGAAATCTAGTTCTGATTTGGAAATTAAGTTAGATAACTTCTCAGCTTCAGTTACTAACGTAGCCATAGTCAATTTACTCTTTTTTTCGATATGAACAGCAGTCTAGGAAAGGGATGATTGAGCTCAGCAATGGTTTTGTCGTTTTGCCTAACAGCATTAGGGAGCAGACCTATCTGTGAACACCATCGATGTCAATCACCCCTTGGCTTAACGACTGCAATTAGATTAGCGATCGCTTTTGTGAAACCTCAACTAAACAGGATTAGCCAGTGATTAGCCTTGAGTGTTAGCACTGATTTTGATCCCCTTTGCTGTCAAGCGTTGCTTCAGTCATGACTTCCAGATGTAAATTTTTGTAAAAATCCGCATAATTTCCTGAGCTTGACCTGATACTTACTTGGATGGCTTAGTTGTAAACTTTTGTAAAGAAATTATGGAATTTGCTGGATTCCCTGTTGAGTCTTTAATACAACTTACAGCCCTTGTAAGTTTTCGATAGTGCTCATCAAACCAGGTCTAAGGTAATACACATTTACTTTGTATCGGCTGATTGGTTGCAATGTGATTGACAGTGAACAGTCAACAGTTTACTCTCAACGATCAACTGGAAGGTTGATGCTTCAGCCACAGTCTGTAAGGGTTTACAAGTTTTATATCAAGGAAGGCAAGCAAATGGTGCAGGGTGCGTTTTATCCAGAAGATGAACTGTTTTTAGAAGCAGTAAAGCTCTGGGATTTAGACAAGTTATATATAGATATAGGCGAGCAAAAACAGAGGGAAACCCAGAATACAACTACACTTACATCAGTGGAAAAAGTGTACTTGAGAGGATTGCTTTGTGGCTACTCCCCAAAAAAAATAGCTGAGACTCTCCATCGGAGCTCTAACTCAATCGCTGTTGCCCTGACTAGGGGATTGTATCGATATGTCGAAGCACTAACTAACCGAGAATCCAATAGCCTTAGTAACTGGAAAGACGTCCCTAAGTGGCTAGAAGTTGCAGGATACAAAATGCCTCATTACCACCATGATTGGGGGGAAGCACCAGAAATTTCGGCTTTCTATGGACGCACTAATGAACTCAATCAACTCCAGCAATGGATTAGTAAAAAGCAATACTCACTAGTAGCCATTCTGGGTATAGCAGGGATTGGTAAAACCACTCTGGCTGTAAAACTTGCAAACAATCTTCAGGGAGAATTTGAATATATTATTTGGCGTAATCTGCGCCATGATCCACCCCTGAAGCAACTGCTAGTAGAGCTGATTCTATTCCTATCTCACCAGCAATCATTCAACTTACCAGAAGACATAAACGCTCTTATTTCTAGCTTGATCAAATGTTTACAAGAGCATCGGTGTCTGATTGTACTGGATGACGCAGAGAATATTCTACGTCCTGGTGCTCTAGCTGGATACTATCAAGCCAACTATGAGGATTATGGTCAGCTATTGAGACGAGTAGCACAGGAAAAACACCAAAGTGCTTTGCTGCTGATCAGTTGGGAAAAATTTATACAACTAGAGTTACTGGAGCCAAAAAATAACACTACTGCTTCATTAACCCTGCAAGGTTTACCTACAGAAGAAGCTGAGAAAATTTTAGTAGATAACGGTTTGTTTGGAAATACAGAAGAATGGGAAACCTTGATTACCCGTTATCGAGGCAATCCCTTAGCCTTAAATCTAGTCGCGACAACAATTGAAAAATATTTTAATGGCAATGTCTCGAAATTTTTAAGCTTGAATGAGGTCTTTGTTCCTGAGCCAATCAGGTTAATTTTAATTGCACAATTGAATCGCTTAGATCAGTCCGAAAGAGACGTGATCAGGTATCTAGGGACAAGTACGACACCCGTTTCCCGGGAACAATTGCGCCAGGAGATTACCATTAGCTCGGATTCAAAACTAATCAATGTTTTACAATCCCTCCAGAGGCGTTCACTAATTGAAACATTCACAGACATTAGTCAAACGTTTTTCACCCTATCCCCTCTCATTAGTTCGGTGATTCTTAGTATGAATGAAAAGGAGAAAAGGTAACAGGGAAGAGGGAGGAGTGTGAGAAGCTTCGGAAGTATGGGAAGTGTGGGGAGATTGGGGAGGGTGGGCAAAGAAGAAGGTATATTTACCCGATTCCCGATTCCCGATTCCCGATTCCCGATTCCCGATTCCCTATTCCCTGGTCGCAGCGCTATAACAATTGACCTGAAATTTACTTACAAACTAAGTCATTAACAGCAGAGGATTTCTGCAATGGCGAAATGCCAGCTAAATCCAAAATCTGGGGAATCAAGTCTTCTCGCCGCACTGCCATCATGTGAACACCCTGGCACAGTTGCTGTGCGATCTTAACTTGCTCAGCAGCAATTTTTATCCCTTCTTGTAACTGATTATCTGCTGCTGCTAGCCGATCAATAATTTCGTCAGGGATATTAACACCTGGAACTTTTTTATTAATAAAGTTAGCATTTTTAGCGGATTTGAGCAAAAATATCCCTGCTAAAATCGGCTTATTAGTACCAGCAGCAATCTGATCCATAAACTTCTCTAGCCGATCAAAATCGCAAATGAGCTGACTTTGGAAAAACTCTGCTCCCGCTTCCAGTTTCTTTTCAAACCGACTTTGTAAGCCTGACCAACTCTTGAGCTGGGGGTCTACTGCTGCACCAGTAAATAAATCAGTTGCTTGATCAGTAAGGGGCTTATCATTGAAATCAACCCCTTGATTTAGCTTAGTAATTAGTTGCAATAGGCGTACTGATTCCAAATCAAATACACTTTTAGCATCAGGATGATCACCTGCTTTGACTGGATCACCAGTTAGGGCGAGAATATTACCGATACCTAAAGCGTTAATACCCATCAAGTCAGCTTGCAAAGCGATGCGGTTGCGATCGCGACAAGCTACCTGACAAATTGGTTCAATTCCCTGCTGGCGTAAAATCACCGAGGCTGCCCAGGACGACATCCGCATGACTGCCCTAGAGCCATCAGTGATATTGATAGCATGGACTCTATCTTTGAGGGTTTGAGCCATTTTGACCATGTGATCTGGGTTACCCCCCTTGGGGGGTGCCACTTCTGCAGTAATCAAAAATTCACCGGACTCAACGGCAGTGCGAAACGAATTCTTAGTGGGGTTAGTCATTGGTTATAGTATTTACTTATCTCCAGGAATTAGGTTACAGCAATGAACCCTAATGCAGTTTTCACCCTGGACAAGGTCTGGTTTGCGATCGCTTCCGCTTTTTGTCGCCCCTCTCGCAACACGCCCTCAAGATAGCCCTGCTCTGACCTCACATCGTGATACTTCTGTTGAATCGGCTTGAGCGCTTCAATGGTTACCTCTGTGAGTAAGGGCTTGAATTTGCCCCAACCCATAGCCTTACATTCTGTAGCCACCTCTTCCTTTGTTTTCCCAGAAAGCAGGGTATACAACGTTAGTAGATTATCACATTCCGGGCGTTCTGGATCATCAAACCATAAGCCTCTAATTGGGTCAGTTTTACAGCGCTTGATTTTCTTTTGGATCTCCTCAGGGGAGTCAAGCACGTTAATCCTGCTCAACTCGGATGGATCAGACTTAGACATTTTGCGCCTGCCATCAGTGAGACTCATGACACGAGCACCCGTTTGCCGGATCATAGGCTCTGGCAACTTTAGCACAAGTTTCTCCTGACTGCCAAACTTGTCATTAACTCGGATAGCGATATTACGAGTCAGTTCGATGTGTTGCTTTTGGTCCTCTCCCACTGGCACTTTATCGGCATCATAAAGTAAAATATCCGCTGCCATCAACACTGGGTAGTCCAGTAAGCCAGTACTGACATTTTCCCCTTGTTTCACTGCTTTTTCCTTGAACTGGATCATTCGCTCTAGCCAGTTAAGAGGGGTAATGCAGTTGAGCAGCCAAGCTAGTTCACTGTGGGCAGGGATATGGGATTGTACGAAGATAGTAGAGCATTCTAAATCAATCCCGCAGGCTAAGTAGAGGGCAGCAATGCTTAAGGTATCTTCTGCTAGAGTGGCTGGGTTATGGGGTACAGTAATAGCATGTAAATCAACTACACAAAATAGATTATCATACTCACTTTGACCTTCGACCCAGTTGCGGATAGCTCCAAGATAGTTACCCAGGTGAAGATTGCCAGTTGGTTGAACTCCAGATAGAACGCGCTGTTTACCCATGTATGATCTAGTGATTGCTTAAATCGGTTTGCCGAAACGGTATCAGTCTAATCCAATTTTCCCACTGGTTAGGCTAAAGTTTGATTATTTTTGCCATTCCTATGGAGCTAACTTAGGGAAACCTTCAGGCATCAGTTCAGGCATCAGTTAAAATTTTTTGCGATTTATGGCAGCTTGGATGAGAAGATAGTGGTGTAAAGA
This sequence comes from Moorena sp., assembly GCF_982860115.1. Taxonomy (NCBI): domain Bacteria; kingdom Bacillati; phylum Cyanobacteriota; class Cyanophyceae; order Coleofasciculales; family Coleofasciculaceae; genus Moorena; species Moorena sp. The sequence continues at coordinate 18,860 of NZ_CEYLVT010000047.1, read as the reverse complement.
TTCTTAATATTTTCTTAATTGGACTTATAGTATGGTTGAAATTCAGTTCTCTAGAGGCATCAAAGAAGAAGTTGTCGCCGACGTACGTTTGACTCGCTCGACAACTGGTCAGACTGGCAGTGCAACCTTTTATTTTAACAAGCCTAAAGCATACGATATAGACTCTAAGATAGAGATCACCGGAATGTACATGATTGACGAAGAAGGTGAGATGTCTACCAGTAACGTTAAGGGCACATTTGTTAATGGTGAACCAATGAGTATAGAAGCAACTTACATAATGAAATCTCCAGAACAGTGGGATCGTTTCATGCGTTTTATGGAACGGTATAGTGAAGAATATGGCTTAGGACTTACTAAATCCAAAGAGGATTAAGCTGAGTATTGATTGCTGGGTACTAAGTCTGGTTTACATGGTCTGGTTTACAGTCAACTGTCAACCGTCAACCGTCAAAAAAGCTTAGTACTCAGCACTATACCCAAGTCAGATGTCGCTGATTTCCTTAGTAATCACATTAATCGGAGGAGAGCAATACACACAAAGCTCATTAGCAATCTCTACCGCTTCTTCAGGGGTTTTATCTAAATACATTGCGGTCAGAGCATAATCTTGTCCAGCACCAATGGCACCAAATTCATTAATTTTATCTACGAGATAGCCATCACTGATACAAAAAATCTCCTGTTCTACTGCTAGCAAATATTCATTTCTGCGACCAAAGGTATCGTCTTTATCCTTTGCCCAACTATAAAATTCCACAATAAAATCGAGAACAGCCTCAACGGTAGGAGCGGCTGGAGAATGGTTTCTGGCAAATATTTGCATGAAACTCAATTCCATGGTATATCCCACGCCGCCAATAATCATGTTATTGATTTCAAATAGCTTGCCCCACTCATCCCCAGTTACCCGGTGAGTTTGCTTGAGGTATCCTGACAGCCGAATGCTGTCGGAGGCAAAAACTAGTTTATCAGGATATTTTCTGGCAGCCACAACGCTCATAAGTTGCTCCTAATGGTTTTAGTGGATGATTACGATGAAACAGGCACTGATATAGCAGTCATTAACAACCCAGTTTAGACCTTATCCATGGGAACTAGTTGCTGTACTAACGCCCAAAGCCGAGGTTATCTGGTCGGTTTGATGCACTGCCCACCTTATTTAGACTGAGTTCTGACGTCTGACTTGCGCGTAGCACTATACAACATATCTTTGCCAAAAAATTCACCCTCAAGGGTACTGTTATTAATCCGTTGGCTAGCTCATAGTGGATATATAAACCACAAAAACAGGGATAAAAGCAGCTTAATTATGTTAAGACGCCATGGATTTGGCCCTCGTAAGGGTGAGCATCAACCCCCCAGTGAATTTGCCCCCACAGGTAAGTTTGGCAGAATGTTTCCTAATCTACCTGCTTTCACCCCTTCAGAAGAGGGTTTGACTCAGCTGGGGAACGCCATGACTGATACTGAGCCTAATAATCCCAAGGGCGATAATATCAATGTACCTGCTGGTTACACTTATTTGGGTCAATTCATCGATCATGACATTACCTTCGATACCACTGCTCTCGGAGATATGATGGTTGACCCCTTGGCGGTGAAAAATTTTCGCACGCCAAAGCTGGATCTTGATAGTATGTATGGTTCTGGTCCTGAGGTTCAACCCTATCTCTACCAAATCGATGACTCAGATCTGTTTTTAATTGGCAAAACCAACCAACAACCTGGTGGTGGCGATCCCTCTATTCCCACAGAACTGCCCAACGATCTGCCTCGTTCTCCTAGTACTCTGGCCATCATTGGTGACCCCCGTAATGATGAAAATTTAATTGTTGCCCAGACCCATCTAGCTTTCCTGAAGTTTCACAACAAGATAGTTGAGGGCATCCGTGATGGCAGCATTCAATCAGACTCTATCATGGGCAAGTCTACCTTTGAGGCAGCCCGAGAATTGGTAGTTTGGCACTATCAGTGGATTGTACTGTTCGACTTCTTGTCTCGCGTCATTGACCAGAAGCAGCTAAAAGAAGTTCTTATTGGCGGTCGGCGCTTCTTCAAGTTTGGTCAGGAGCCGTTCATGCCTGTGGAGTTCTCTGTAGCAGCTTATCGTCTCGGACACAGCATGATTCGTGCGGATTATGACTACAACCGAGTGTTTACATCTCGTCCTGGTGGGGTAACTCCTGCAACCTTACAACTGCTGTTCTTATTCACTGCTCAATCCGGTCAAATTGTTCCAATTCCCAGTGATTGGATAATTGACTGGCGTCGCTTCTTCCCGATCGATGCTAATGTACCGGTTAACTTGAGCCGCCAACTTGATCCATTTCTAGTTGACCCCCTCAAGAATTTGCCTAATGTTCCACCACCTAATTCCCTAGCGGTGAGAAATCTGTTGCGTGGTCGTAACCTTGGCTTGCCCGCTGGTCAAGATGTGGCTCGCTGCATGGGATTCCAGCCCTTGAGTAAGGAAGATATTTCCACAGGCCAAGATGGCAATGTTGCCGCCCAGTTTGGTTTTGATGTTAAGTCCCCCTTGTGGTACTATATCCTCAAAGAAGCCCAAATCCAAGGTAACTCAGTGCGTTTGGGCGATGTAGGAAGCCGTATTTTGGCTGAAGTTTTTGTTGGTCTTATCGAAGGCGATCGCAACTCATTTTTATCCCGTTGCTCCCAGTGGACGCCAATACTTCCTTCTGAAAAACCAGGAACATTTACTATGACAGACTTGTTGAGGTTTGTCGGAGATGCTAACCCAATTGGTGATTAATCCTCTTATAGCGGTTTGGGATTTTGTTAAGTACATAGTTCTGGGTATTTAGGGAACATCGGGAAGAAGTAGTTTTCAAGACTTCTTCCCGATTCCCGATTCCCGATTCCCGATTCCCCTACACAAGATTTCCAACACCAGCGATTAAGCCGCGACAGACACCAGTCATAAAATCTAAATCTAGGGTATCAATGCGATCGCTTGGTTGATGGTAATGGGGATTGCGCAGAAATGCTGTATCGGTTACCATCAATGCTCGATAACCTTGGTCCCAAAATGGAGCGTGGTCACTGAGTCTGGTCTGAGGAACCATTTCCCCTCGTGAGGGTACTGGTAAGCACTGACAAGGGATCCCAGCTTGGCGGATACGGCGAGCTAAATGCCTAAAATCAAGGATTGTTGGCAAGTTTCCGACTAAGGCAATGAAATCCCCCTGATTGGGGTAAAAATACTTTAGTCCTGGTGGGTAGGTTTGGGAATTGGGAGTGCGATCGCAATACCCTAACATTTCCAAAGACAGCATTAACCGCAAGGGTTGCTGTTGTTCTTTTAAATAGGCAGCATAGGCAGCACTTCCGAGCAATCCATACTCTTCCATATCAAATGCTACTAGTCGGACTGGGTGTGTAGGCGCTTGAGTGGCAAAGGCTCTAGCTAACTCCAAGAGCACCACTACACCGGTAGCATTATCATCTGCTCCTGGGCTTCCAGGTACCGCATCATAGTGAGCGCCAATTAAAATCGGAGCAAACTGTTGTGGTCTCGCCTCTTTTCCTGGTAGATTCAGAATCAGATTATAATGGGTTTTCCTCGACACCTGAAACTCGTGAATTTCAACGCTTCCCCACTGTTCTAATTCTTCGCGGATGTACTCCTGGACATAGAAATGTCCCCCAGATGCGATATACGGATCGCGTCCGCGTACTATCTGACCTAGGTGGGTGATTAGACGTTCTTTTAGATCCAAACTACTTTAATCAGACAGAAGATAATAAACTAATCTTACCATCTTGGTATTTGGTCCCTTTAGTGGTAAAGCCATAGGCTTTTGCCAACAGAAGCGCTAAACCAGTACCATGATTATCACCTCAATTTATTTCTTGGTAACCAATTGCTGTCAAAATCCCTGATTATGAGATATAATTAGATTAAACTATTCCTATATCTTTTCTCGTTTCCAGGTAGATTCATTATTAAATAGTGATGGCGTTTAGCCAACACTTGATTCTCCTGGATTTCGAGATTTCCTAATGTTTTTAATTCTAAGCAGATCTAGTCCATAGTTAGTGCTTCGATTGCTCGTATACAGGTTTCGAGGAAGCAAAGACACTCCTGATGGTAACTAACTTAAAAATACCGAAAGAACTCCGCAGAAAAATAGATAACGAGCTTGAACACCGAGAATATATAAGATGGATCGAGCAGCCTATACCTCGTTTTTTTACAGCATCTTCTATCGGAAGTGTTTTGTTCGGGATTCCTTGGACGAGCTTTGCCATATTTTGGATGTGGGGCGCATTAGGGTTCAAACTTCTTGCCCTTTTTGGTTTACCTTTCGTCCTCATTGGTTTTGGGATGCTGTCTAGTCCCCTATGGGTATGGCAAGCAGCACGAAAAACAGTGTACTTGATTACAGATAAACGAGCTATCTCTATTCAAGGCGGTTGGTCTACAACTACTATCAGAAGCTACTTACCCGATCAACTAAAAGATATATATCGGAAAGAGAGAGCAGATGGCTCGGGTGATTTGGTGATCACAATTCGACGATGGAAAGACAATCATGGACATCAACGGAGTGAGGAGATAGGGTTTCTGGGAGTTCGCAACCCACGAGAGGTTGAGAAGATATTGAAGCAGTTAGCTCAAAATGCTGCCTAAGGTTCCTTTCCAGATTGGATTAGACGATAGACTAAGGGTATTCCTACCCAAGGCGTTCCCATGAACCTTTCCCCTGAACTGCAACAAGAAATAGAACAAATTTCTACAAGCCTTGGCATCTCCCCTGAACAGTTCATCCTCGAAACCCTGATTGAGAAAATCAGTAGCCTCAAGCAGCAATCTGTTAGTTCAATAACTATCTCTACTGAATACACTCAGCAAAATCCTCACCTACAAAACAAGGATGGCATCCTGGTCATTGAAACAGCGACCCTTGACCAGATAAATTTCGATGAAATTATTGAAGAAATCCACAAAATTCTATAGGTGCGCTTTCCGTTGGCGAATTAAATTCGCCACGGGTCGCACCTGAAGAACATGCCAAGTTTTTCAACTACGACTTACAAGCAATTTGTGATGATGTGCGACGGAGGCAAACTGAAAGTGGCAGGCAAATAATTTCAAGCCCCTTGAGACAACCTCGTTGGCACGAGCAGCACAACAACGCCGTGCAGCCGACCGTTTGATTGCAATCGATCCTACCGCTTTCCGCTACGCGAACGCATATTAAGGTAGCGACTTAGTCTAAACTCCAGACATTCTCAGCAGCGATGCAGGAAGTAAATTAGTATAGTCTTGAGTCCTTGGGTTTCCTTGGCTCAACCCAATCTAAAAGATCTAAACATCCTTAGCATAAAGATAATCAATAAAACTGTAGCGATGAGTATTGTTATCACTGATGAACTTCTCTCCGCGACTCGAATGACTGAAGCTGAAATGAAGCAAGAAATTGCCGTTTTGCTGTTTCAGAAAGAAAAACTTACCCTTGCTCAAGCCAGTCGATTTGCTGGGATGAATCGTATTGCTTTTCAACATCTACTAGCAAGCCGTAAAATCCCAGTTCATTATGGTGTAGAAGATTTTGAACAAGATATTAAGAATCTGCGGGAGATGGGCAGGTTGTGATTATTGTAAATAATTTGTATCGGTATAGCGCTACGCGCAATGGCATTGGCAAGAGGCAAAGGTGCGACCCAAGGGTCGCACCTAAACGTTGACTAAAACAGCTTATGCTGCTTGTATCAATGTTCTAACTTTAATGCCGCTACACCTCACCCAATAGAAAACTGCTCTACAAAATAGCTTAATCGCTACCAACAACTTCCTTGACAGATTCAGCCTGAGATCCCTCCAGACGTGGACCATAAGTTTGTACTACTTTTGAAGCAAAATAGTTTCCCCAACGTGCCGCTTGTTTAGTGGTCAAACCATTGGTAATTCCAAACAACACACCACCGGCAAAGGCATCACCAGCTCCTACGGTATCCACGGCCTTAGCTGAGAATCCAGGCACCTCGAAAATTGTTTTATTTTCCACCACTAAACAACCATTAGGGCCATCAGTGATAAAAGCTGTATCTACTAACTCGCCTATTTTACTAGCACAATCAGACAAGGATTCCACTCCACAGAAGTGGCGTGCTTCTGCCGCGTTACAGAAGACCACATTACAATAATCTGTAATCAAGTTACGGAAATCATCAGCAAAATTCTCTACTAGAAAGAAGTCGGAAAAGGTAAAAGCACTCTTTACTCCTTTAAGCTTGGACTGTTCCATCGCCTCAATACAAGCTTTACGAGTGTCATCCCCCGTCCAGAGATAGCCCTCAACGTAGCTATATTTGCATTGGCTGAGTCGTTCTACATCAATATCAGTAGGAGCCAAAGTAGTAGACACTCCCAGATGAGTACACATAGTACGCTCAGCATCAGGGGTAGTTAGAACCACACAGGTACCAGTTGGACCACTAGATAGCTCAGCTGGATGCACATCAAAGTCAATCCCTGCCTTCAATAAGTCTTTTCGGTAAAATTCCCCATTGGTATCTCTAGAGACCTTACCGGAATAGAAGCCTTTACCACCACTTTGAGCGATCGCAATCATAGTATTAGCAGCGGAGCCTCCTGAGCTCAGTTCCAGAGAAACATGCTCAAGATTTTGTAGAATCATACCCTGCTTTTGGGCATCCATCAAAGTCATTGCCCCTCGATTCAGGTCATGTTCCCGGATAAAATCATCATCCACTAGTGCGAGAATATCGACTAAAGCATTTCCGACACCAAAGACATCAATAGGTTTTGACTGTTGAGAGTTTTCTGTCATTTTCTTCCAATCCGACTAATCATTCACAAAAAAGCCAGGGAAATTTAACTCTGCCCTGGCTTCATCAGACAACTATAACCAAGCTATCATTGCTCTATCATTGCTGTATAAAGTAATGATATTGTTTTCGGTTCAATACTTATGATGGACTATTATTCATCAATTTAAAATTCTCAGTCAAAATTTTCAGTGCTCAATCGCCAATTAACAAAATAGGATTTAAGGTAAGCATTCAGCTCACGCTAGGCGAACAGCTTAATGCTTACCTGTATTCTGCAACGCTTTATTTAGACGTGATAGCAAGAACACTCAATTTAGGATCATCTATAACCTGGATCCCTTCTGGCAAGACTAACTCGTTAATGTAGAACATCTTACCCTGTTCCAAATTTGATATATCAATATCAATGGTTTCGGGAATTTTATCTGGGGGACATTGCACTTTTACTGTTGTAAGCCTTTGCTGCAAAATTCCACCTTGCTTAACTCCCACGGCTTCTCCCACTAGCTTCAGAGGTACAACAACCTCTACTTTATTTTGAGAAGCCACCGAGAAAAAACTGAGGTGGTAAAGGGAATTTTTCCAAGGATGAGATTGTATCTCCCGCAGGAGCACAGGACCATTCCAGGAAAGGTCAGGAATAGAGAGGTCTATCAGGGTATTATTAACCGAGGCTGTTTTAAGCAAATCTTCTGCTGCTTTAGCCGTCATAGTTAGGGATACAGATTCTGCACCATTGTGACCGTAAAGCACGGTGGGAATCAAGCCAGAACGGCGTAAGGCTCTCGGCTTACTACCTTCTGGTCGCTTTTGACATTCTACAGTAACATTCATCGCTAGGACTTTAACTATTCGAGATAACGTAGCCAATTTAATGGCCATTACTGGTCAGCTACCGGTCGATTCCGCCACCGAGGGGGGTGCTGACCTCAATGGTGAGTCAGGGTGTTGAATCGAATCGGAAACTAGTGACATTCAAACTCTCCGACTGACGCCTTGAGGCCCTAACACCCTGACCACCTCAAACTCCCGAAGTTATCGGTGTACCGCTAGCATCCAATAGTGCTCGCTTTGGACCGTGGATTGGGTCTTCCACAATAATTGTCTGGTCGCGGCTGGCTCCTAAGGAAACCACAGCAATAGGAACTTTCATCAGTTCTGCCAGGAATTTAAGATAATCCAAGGCTTCGGTGGGTAAATCCTCTAAAGACCGACATTCAGAAGTAGATGTTTGCCAACCGGATAGGGTTTTGTAAACGGGCTGGCATCGGGAAAACACGCTAGTACTGCTAGGAAATTCCCGACTGATTTTACCGTCAATGTCATAGGCGACGCACACCTTAATTTCTTCAAAGGTATCGAGTACATCCAGTTTGGTGATTGCTAGACAGTCAAGACCATTAATCCGAACAGCATAGCGACCAATGACGGCATCAAACCAGCCACAACGGCGGCGGCGACCGGTGGTTGTCCCAAATTCTGATCCTAGCTCACAAAGTAACTCTCCTTCTCGAGTGTGGATCTCTGTGGGAAACGGTCCTTCTCCGACTCGGGTTGTGTAAGCTTTTGCCACACCAATCACCCGATCAATCATTGTCGGTCCTACACCAGCACCCACACAAGCTCCGCCAGCCACTGGATTGGAAGAGGTGACATAAGGGTAGGTGCCATGATCTAAATCTAGCAGTGTCCCTTGAGCGCCTTCAAACAGAATATTGCGTTTTTGCTCAATCGCCTCATAAATCTTCAAGGAACTATCGACCACATAAGAGCTTAGCCGTTCAGCATACTCCTGGTATTGCTTGATCACAACAGCTGGGTCTAACGGCGCTAGATTATAGAGCTTATCTAAAATAGCGTTCTTATAATTAATCGTCCAGGTTAACTTCTCTACCAATACTTCCGGATCCATCAGGTCAATGATCCGAATACCAGCACGCTCTGATTTATCCGCATAGGTCGGACCAATGCCACGACCCGTGGTACCAATTCTCTGCCTACCCCGGCGCTCTTCCGATGCTTGGTCAATCAATCGATGATAAGGCATCGTGACATGGGCTATGTTTGAAATCAGCAGATTTTTAGTGGAAATGCCCAGTTTTTCAAGTTGGTCAAGTTCGGCAATTAAAACTTCTGGGTCAATAACTGTACCGGAACCAATAATACACTCTGTATCCGGATACAAAATTCCAGAAGGTATCAGGTGCAGTTTAAACGTTTGACCTTGAACAACAACTGTATGCCCAGCATTGACGCCCCCCTGGTAACGGACGACTACATCTGCTGAACGACTCAGCAGATCTGTTATTTTGCCTTTTCCTTCATCGCCCCACTGGGCACCAATTACAACAACGTTAGCCAAGGGTTTATTTTGAATGCTAAAGTTTATCCACCTGATAATTATGAACAGTGGTTGTGACTACTGTCAACTTAAATCTTGGTGATCTACCCAGAAACTGGAGGAACGAGAGTAACATAAGTTAGTCTTGACGTAGAATCGCCACTCCAATGTCTTTTAGACTTTACCTATGTACTCTTATCAGTCATTTTTAACAAAAAAACTTCTTCAATGAAAATTTTGTTAGTGGAAGATGATATTCTCCTTGCTGAAAATTTATCCGAAGCCCTCACCAACCAACGTTATGTGGTGGATATGGTTACCAATGGCGAAATTGCTTGCCAGCAATCCCAAATGCTTGATTATGACTTGATGGTCCTAGATGTGACTTTGCCCAAGCTCGATGGCTTTGGTGTTTGTCGAAAATTGCGAGCCCAAGGCAATCAAATGCCGATTTTAATGTTGACGGGTCGCGATACCACTAATGATAAAGTCAAGGGTCTAGATGCAGGGGCTGATGATTATCTAGTTAAGCCAGTTGACTTACCAGAATTATTTGCTCGGATTCGGGCTCTGCTGCGTCGAGGTCAATCTATCGCACCACCAGTGCTTAAGTGGGGGGATTTGCGTCTTGACCCGAGTACCTATGAAGTAAGCTATGCTCACCAATCTATCCACTTTACCCGTAAGGAGTATAGTTTACTGGAGTTTTTCCTGCGTAACGGTCGGCGGGTACTGACTCGCAGTGTAATTATCGAGCACGTCTGGTCCTTTGAAAACCCTCCCGAAGAGGAGACGGTCAACGCTTACATCAAAAGTTTGAGGCGCAAACTGAGATTAGCTGGCGCACCCAGAGATTTGATTGAAACCGTTCACAGTGTGGGCTATCGCCTTAAACAGTTAACTACTGAACCAGTTAAACAGTTAACTCCTGAATCAGAGGAGTAACACTGATGATTTTTTCCTCCGGCTTGAGTTGGGCAATGGGATCCCCTGTGCCATCTTTTCCCCAAATCGGCACCGATTCCATCGCTAAACGCTTACCGCCAAAAGAAGTGACTACCATGACCTCATTGGCGATGGAATCGGTGACCATGCTGACCAAACTATCTTTAGCGGTTTTAAACTGTAGCGCTTGAGTTCCCAGGTCTCCCCGATTAGCCAACCTGATCGCCTGCACGGGGAGGCGCTTTCCATACCCCTGCTCAGACACCAGTAAGAGGTTTTCCTCTTCCCCTAGAACAGCACAGCCAACCAGCTTTTCTTGACCCTTTAGCCGTAAGGCTTGATTACCAAGAGCGCTGCGTCCCATAATGGGTAACTGTTTGTCATTAATCTCAAAGCGCAACAGCCGTCCATTACTAGTTGCTACCACCACTTGTGCAGCTGTATTAGTAAAGAGGTTGGCATACAGTAGCTGATCTTCATTTCTGAACTTGGTAAGCAACATACCACGGTTCGTTAGTTTTGTCAACTCAGACACTGATACACGCTTAATTTTACCTTGGTGAGTCAGCAACACTAGGGTGAAGTTTTCTACGTCATCTGGCACCCTAAAGTGAGCCACCACTGTTTCTGATTGAACCGAAGTTGGCAGCAACTTTACTAAGGGAATGCCCTGCTTGCGTCCAGCTGCTGGTGGAATATCTCTAATTTTGACTGGGTAGGCTTTGCCAGAACCAGTGATTACCATTAATTCGTGTGTGGTGAGCAGCAGCTGAGCCTCAACTACAAAGTCCTCCCCTTGTTTAATTAACTTGGGTAATTTTGGCTGTGTTGTGGCACTTTGCCGCTGTACATACCCGTGAGAGGTAAATTCTAGAAGTGTTTGTTCTGGCTCAGTTGGAGCATTAGGTAGGGTATCAGGAGTTTTTTGGGGTTGAGCAGATTTCTTACTCCTGGGTTGAGGAGCTGTCGGTTGTTCTAGCTGTTTTTCAGTTGAAGCAATAGAGTTTATTATGGTACGGCGAGGATCACCGTACTTGCGTTTAAGCGATCGCAAATCTTTCTTGAGGGCTTTGAGCAATTCCCGCCGATCATTGAGTAATTGCTGCAGCTGTGCTAGGCGCTGGGAAAGTTCCTCACGCTCGGTCTCTAACTTTTCTCGTTCTAAGCCAGTTAGCCGTCGCATGGGCATGGCCAGAATTGCGTCAGCCTGGATTTCACTTAAGTTTAACTGGTTTTGCAGGGAAAGCTTAGCAGTGGTACCATCAGGAGCATTTCTTAGAATGTCAATCATGGCATCCAGCTGATTCAGGCTAGCCAGTAACCCGTCTACCAGGTGAAGACGTCTTTCTTTCTGGGATTGCTCATAGGTATATTGGCGGGTTAGAGTCTGTTCTCGGAAGCTAATAAATGATTCTAACAACTGCCGCAGGGTAAGTTGTCGGGGTTGTCCATCTACCAAGGTCAGCAGGATAGCACCAAAGTTTGTTTGCAGGGGGGTTTGCTTATACAACTGCTGGAGAACTGCTGATGGCTGAGTATCTCGTTTGAGTTCCACCACCACCCGCATCCCTTCGCGATCGCTTTCATCTCGGATATCGCTAATCCCTTCGATACGCCCTTGATTGACCAACGCTGCCACTTTTTCAATCCAGGCGGCCTTATGGACCTGATAGGGCAACTCACTCACTACAATTGCCCTACGCTGCACCCGTTTCTTTCGACCGACTTGAATGGTTTCAAGCTTAGTGATGCCTCGAATCGGTATACTGCCACGACCCGTAGTATAGGCATCCCGAATCCCCTCAGCTGCCACAATTTCCCCCCCAGTGGGAAAATCGGGTCCGGGAATTAATTTCCAGAGTTTTTCATCTGCTAAATCGGGACGGTCAATCAGAGCAATCAAGCCATCTACTATCTCTACCAAATTGTGAGGAGGAATATTGGTTGCCATGCCCACAGCAATGCCAGAGCAACCATTGAGCAGCAAGATTGGTAATTGTGCCGGGAGTACCACTGGCTCTTGCTGGGAGCTATCAAAGTTGTCGATAAAATCAACCGTTGCTTCCCCAATTTCTGACAATAGGGCTTGAGCCCCCACCGGAGAAAGTCGGGTTTCGGTGTAACGCATGGCTGCTGGTGGATCATTATCCACCGAACCAAAATTGCCATGACCGTCCAGGAGGGGATACCTGGTCGAAAAGTCCTGGACTAACCGCACCATGGCTTCATACACCGCTTGGTCACCGTGGGGGTGATATTTACCCAACACATCCCCAACCACACGAGCACATTTGCGGTATGGTCGATCTGGGGTTAACCCTAATTCGTGCATCGCATATAGGATACGTCGATGTACGGGCTTAAGCCCATCACGGACATCAGGTAAAGCACGCCCCACAATCACACTCATGGCATATTCAAGATATGACCGTTGCATCTCCAAATGCAGGGCTGTGGGAATGACATTACTGTTTTCCAGTAGGTTCAGCTGTTTTGCCATCAAAAATCCTCCAATGCAGAATTGACCACAAGGTGATCGGGGTTTAGGGTATAGGGAAATTGCAGGCTCGTTAAGGCTACGGTACTCGAAAGGATCGGAAAAATAAGGAGAAGAAAATTTCTTCTTCACCATATGGAGTCCCCTTGATCTTTCCATCTGCTCTAGCATCCAGCTTAACGAGCCTGACTATTGATGCATCAGGTGAGCACAAAGAGCGAATTAAATTCGTCAAGTAAGGGCGCACCTAGGAAAACAGATACACGTTTCTCACCCTAAAATGTGAGCTTCTGGTTCCAAAGCCGATTTCCCGCCTTAAGATAGTGTTGGGTTTTGCCAAGCTAACCTATGAGCATGACTCAAAGAAACAGGCTCAAGCAAAACCCAGCTAGAAGCTTCGCTTCCAGAGGTGCGACCCGTGGCGAATTTAATTCTTAATAGGTCAAGCGCACCTAAAAGCCGTGCCCACTGTCCCCAAGACACTTGGATGTAAGGTTGGATGCAGTTAGGGAAGGCTTTTTCCAGGAGCGTCAGCTTCCCTGGTATTAAGCAGCCTATCACCTGTATTAGTCCGATGAACATTACTAGTAAGCTCACGGATGTGGGGAAAGTAGACTTGAGAAGATGACATCTTGCATTTGAAATAGCAAAATGACCGATTCCCTGTCAAACTTATGATCAAATGACACTTTTGCCAAAAATGACACTCTTGATCCAAGACCCATGAAAACCGTTCTGATTGTCGAAGATGATCCGATTAATGCTCGTGTTTTTTCCAAGATTCTCAGTAAGCGGGGCGGTTTGAATGTAAAGCATACTGAAGATGTAGAAGAAGTAATGCAGATAGCCCAAGCTGGGGAGGCAGACATTATTTTGATGGATGTTTCCCTAGCTCATAGTGTTTATCAGGGTAAATCAGTAGACGGCATTAAGATTACCCAAATGCTTAAGGCTGATGCTGATACCTCTAAACTGCCCATTATTCTGGTAACTGCTCATGCGATGGAAGGAGATCGAGAAAATTTCCTTAAGCAAAGTGGTGCCGATGACTACATCTCCAAACCTGTTGTTGACCATCAAAAGTTTGTTGATCAAATCATGGCTCTACTACCCCAGGACAATTAAATTCCTTTGTTGAAAATTGCCAATCTTAAACCAACGCCCTTGAGATGATTGCCCATCTTTGGCTGCGATCCCTCCCCTATTGGCAATTGATGGCGATCAAGCACTGTTTTTAGGACTCATCCATGACAGGTGGATTTGAGATGCTTAGGGTAGACCTTCACTCTGGATAATGGTGGCTTGGATTCTGGGATTTTCCAGAAACTTTTTGGTTTCAGAAAGCAGGCGCTTACCCCACAGGTTTTCTTTAAGAAACTCTAAGTTAGCATAGCGGCTATCTAGGCGGATTGCCGCTTCTCCCATTGATAGTGCCTTTTCGAGGTCCCCTTGGGCATACAGAGCCACTGCGATCGCAAGTTGAGGTTCTGCCGCCTCTTTATCAATCCCTATGGCTGCTTCCCATTGTTTAATGGCACTGTCCACATCCCCTTGTTCATAGTTGACCAAGCCAATGTTGTTGATGGCTGGCCAAAAGCTTTTGTCTTGGTCAACAGCTTTGTTGTAAGCATCGATGGCTTCAGGATACTGATTGAGCATATAGTAAGAATTGCCCAAGTCAAACAGGGCTTCTGGCACATCGGGCTTGAGTTTTAATCCCGCTTTCAACTGAGCGATCGCTTTTCTATAGTCGCTTTTTTGGAAATACGCTGACCCCAAGGTGAACAGCACCCCAGCTTCATCTGGTGCCAGAGAGTAAGACTTTTGCAAGGCTTCAATGCCTTGATCCAACTCCTGGGACTGTACGTACAAAGTTCCCAAGATAAACCAGGTTTGATAGGTATTGGGGGCAAGTTGAGTGGCTAACTTGGCCTTAGGCAGCGCCAGATCGTATTGTTGAAAGCGGACTAACTGAATGGCTTCCTGAGCCAGAGTTAAGCCCTGCTGTTCGAGTTCATCTGAATCTAATTTTAGGGTATAGGGAATCAGTGCTTGTCCAGCAACTGGTGCTGACCAACTCATCAAACCCATGACAACAAGAATAGATAGTAATGGAATAGATTTAGGCACGGTACAGCCTCAAAGAACAATTAGCTTAAAGTGAATCTACAGGTTACGCAACTGTCGAGACTAATCCCGGAAGGGTATAGCTCTAGCTTTACTCATCACGATAGGACTTTCCTGCTTCATCTGTCATCCTAGAGGATCTGACCAAGGTAAGTGTGGGGTGTGGGGCGTGGGGTGTGGGGTGTGGGGTGTGGGTTGATTTGGGTGTAACAGGCAAGATGCCTATTCCACTAAGATGCTAATTTCACCAAGATGCCTATTCCAGAAAACTATTCAAATCATCCTGCATTTATGCAACACCGGATTTTTTGCATTGCTGAATCAAAGAAGAAAATTCTTTCACCAAGGTTTTTGAGTATAAATACTTATTGTTATAGTTAACTAGTGATGCCACATCACTTTTCTACAGGAAACATTAAAATAGATTTGTTGGGTCATGGATAATATAGCGTATATCGTACTGATGAGATACAGTATTTTTTCAGGCTGATTATCTTAAAAGCCTATTGCCTTAAAACCATAAGCTTTGTCACTCACCCAAATAACAATTGCTATATGAGCGAAGATAGTATTCCAAAACGCTTCCGAGAAAAAATCAAAGAAGCCAGGGAAAAAAACCTTGAAATACTAGATTTGAGTAATGAAGATGGATCCCAAGCATTGACCAAAATTCCGGAAGAAGTTTTTCAACTCAAACAAATTAAAGTATTAAAATTAAGGCATAATAAAATAAAAATAATTCCAGACTCTATTGTTAATTTATCCAATCTAAGCGAGCTAGATTTATCGTCAAATCAACTAACAAAACTGCCGGAATATCTGGGTAACCTATCCAATTTAACTAAGCTATATTTATGGGGAAATAAAATAAGCAATGTCCCCGAATCTCTGGGTAATCTATCTAACTTAACCACGCTATTTTTAGGACAAAATAAACTAACACACCTGCCAGACTTTATCGGAAATTTATCCAATTTAACTACGCTACATTTATCGAGTAATCAACTAAGACACCTACCAGAATTGCTCGGAAATTTATCCAATTTAACTACGCTATATTTAGAGAATAATCAACTAAATAATCTACCTAATTTTTTGGTTAACTTTAAAAAGTTAACCACACTCAATTTATCGAGTAATCAAATAAATAAATTACCTAATTTTTTGGGTAATTTATCGAATTTAACGACGCTAGATATAAGTAATAATCAACTAACATACCTGCCAGATTTTCTGGGGAAGCTATCCAATTTAACCAAGCTATATTTATGGGGTAATCAACTAACATACCTGCCAGACTTTATAGGTAATTTTTCAAATTTGACCACGCTATTTTTAGCTCAAAATCAACTAATAAAGCTGCCGGAATCTCTGGGAAAGCTATCCAATTTAACCACGCTAGATATAAGTAATAATAAACTAAAACACCTGCCAGATTTTTTGGGTAATTTCTATAGTTTAACCACGCTACATTTATCGAATAATCAACTAACATACCTGCCAGATTTTCTGGGGAAGCTATCCAATTTGACCAAGCTAGATATAAGTAATAATCAACTAACATACCTGCCAGATTTTCTGGGGAAGCTATCCAATTTAACCAAGCTAGATATAAGTAATAATCAACTAACATACCTGCCAGATTTTCTGGGAAGTCTCTCCAATTTAACCGAACTACATTCATGGGGTCTTGAACTAACACACCTGCCGGAATTTATTGGTAATTTTTCAAGTTTAACTACGCTATTTTTAGGGCAAAATCAACTAACATATCTACCGGATAATCTGGGAAAGCTATCCAATTTAACCACGCTACATTTATCAAATAATCAACTAACATGCCTGCCAGATTTTCTGGGAAAGCTATCCAATTTAACCAATCTATATATAAGTAATAATCAACTAACATACCTGCCAGAATCTATAGGAAATTTATCCAATTTAATCCAGATAGATTTATCGCGTAATCAACTAACTAACCTCCCAAAAACCATAGGAAATCTCTCCAATTTAATCCAGCTAGATTTAGCGAATAATCCCCTAATTGAGCCACCGCTAGAAGTAGCCAGTGGAGGTGTAGGTGCAATTAAACAATATTTTCGACAATTAAGCGAACAAGGAAAAGATTATATATATGAAGCTAAGTTATTGATTGTCGGCCAGGCCGGAGCAGGCAAGACTAGTTTAGCTAAGAAAATTGAAGACCGCGAATACAAACTCCAAGAAACTGAATTGTCTACGGAAGGCATTGATGTTATCAAATGGAGTTTTACTCTAGATAACAAACGAGAATTTAAGGTTAATATTTGGGATTTTGGCGGGCAAGAAATTTATCATGCTACCCATCAGTTTTTTTTAAGTAAACGTTCTCTCTATACTTTAGTTGCAGATAGTCGGAAAGAAGATACGGATTTTTATTATTGGCTAAATATTGTAGAAAAATTAAGTGATAATAGCCCCCTGTTGATTATTAAAAACGAGAAACAAGACCGCCGAAGGGAAATTAACGAAAGAGCTTTGCGAGGACAGTTTACCAATCTCAAAGACACTCTTGCTACTAACATAAAAACTAACCGAGGCTTACCAGAGATTATCCTTGCTATTAAATATTACATCCAAAATTTACCTCACGTCGGGCAAGAATTACCCAAAACTTGGGTAAACGTTCGTCAAGCTTTAGAAAACAATTATCGTAATTATATATCTCTTGAGGAATATCTAGATATTTGTGAAACCAATGGATTTACTCAACGGGAAGATGCATTACAGTTAAGCGGATATCTCCACGATTTAGGGGTATGTCTTCATTTCCAGGATCAAGAAGAGTCGTTGTTATCTAAAATAGTCATTCTTAAACCAGAATGGGGTACCGATGCGGTTTACAAAGTGCTCGATAATCATGACGTTATTAATAACAAAGGAAAGTTTACCCGCAACGATTTAAAAGGTATTTGGCAAGACGACAAGTATGCCTCTACCAGAGGAGAATTACTAGAGCTAATGAAGAAATTCCAACTTTGCTATGAAATTCCTGATTGCAAAGATACCTTTATTGCGCCTCAACTCCTCAGCGATAACCAACCAGACTATGATTGGAATCCATCCCACAATCTGATTTTACGCTACACTTATCCGGATTTTATGCCCAAGGGTATTATCACTCGCTTGATTGTGGTGATGCATCAGTATATTGACCAACAAAAATACGTTTGGAAAAGTGGCGTCATTTTAACTAAAGATAACACCAAAGCGGAAGTGATTGAATATTATGCTAAACGGGAGATTAAGATTAGGGTTGCTGGTAGAGATAAGCGGGGATTATTAACCATAGTTGCTTACGAACTAGATAGAATACATGATTCTTATAAGCGATTGAAGTACAGTAAGTTAATACCTTGTAATTGTCATAAGTGTAAAGACAGTCAGTCGCCATTCTTTTATCCCTTTGAAACATTGCTAAAATTTATAGCAGACCAGCAATACACCATTCAATGTCAAGAAAGCTATCAGATGGTGAATGTTTTGAGTTTACTTGATGATATAACAATAGATTTTAACAAATATAAAGAATATATTAAGGAATCAAGTCAGTTGACAAGCAATAATCCAAACTTAGTCTTTAATGTAACACAACAACAAGTTTCTGGAGGTTCTTCTAAACTAATGGCTAATAGTAACGATCAAAGTCCCAAAATAAATATAGGTGAAAACGCTCAAGTTACAACTAGTGGTGGTGGTTCGATTATTCTCGGTGATAATACTGCTCCCTTTACCAATACTATCAACCAGTTACCTAGCTTTGATGCTGAGCCTGATAAAAAACAACTGAAGGAATTACTCAGTCAACTGCAAAGCGCAGTTAGAGAAGAAGAGTTGGATAAAGACGACAAAGAAGAAGCCCTAGAACAAATTGAAGATATCGCTTCTGCTTTAACTAAATCTGAAGATAGTGCTTTCAAGAAAATAGCCAACAAGTCTATGAAAACGCTAAAGAGAATTGGTGATGCTTTGCCTCGTGGTTCTGCGATGGTTACTATATGTAATCAATTACCAGACTTGATTAGTAAGATATTTTAATATAGCAATTCTACGACTTGTGAGGTACAAATATCTGGGTTTTAGGGAGCAGGG
>NZ_CEYLVT010000046.1:0-39581 GCF_982860115.1 Moorena sp. | reverse complement strand
CTGATAGCTGATAGCTGATAGCTGATAGCTGATAGCTGATAGCTGATAGCTAATACCTGATAGCTAATACCTGATAGCTAATACCTGATAGCTAATACCTGATAGCTGATAGCTAATACCTGATAGCTGATAGCTGATAGCTGAATACTTACCTTAAATCACTCTGGGGAAGTAACAAGCTAAATTCATTCAGGTTACTAATTGTTGGCCAGGATTGAAACTGCTCCCGGTGCTTGACACTTGATTCCATCAGTTGAGCTAACTGCTCCCTAGGAGAAAGTGTGTTTAATTCATCCAAATAAGCCTGAATTTGCTCTTGGACAAAAGATTTCCACTGATTATCAGGTAGTTCCCATGTTTGCAAAAACTGTTGTTCCGCAGTGCATTGGTCAAAGTTAGTAGGATCGCAGGGAGGCTGGTTAGCAGCAGCAACTCTAACTTTCTCGGCAAAATCATTGGGTACACTACTAATCCCATTGATGATTGTGCCTGTTGTGACTTGCTCAGCGTACTGCTGCAAGCTAGACCGCTTTTCGGAAAAAACAGGGTTTTTGAAGTCCACCATCAAGACAGCAGCAATGAATTTATCTGTCAAAATCTTGGCACTTCGCATCCGTGTGAGCATGTAGAGGTCTTCTGCAGCAGGAACTGGCACAAAGAAAGAAAAGTAGCTAGAGCCATCCTCTTCGTACAGTGGAGAATCATCCGGTTTGGTGAAGTCAGATTGAACCAGTTGGAAATGATGGGTATTTAGGTAATTGTCATACTCTTGTCGCTCGAAGGTAATCAGCGGGATATTGTAGTTAAGACCTAAGCTGGTCTTGAGGGCTGAATCCCAAACAAAAAAGTCATTGGGAATACCATTAACAGGACGGTTGGCTGGGCTAGTATTGGCTCCGTTGCTTTCAATATTCGTTGAGGCCAAATTGATGGTAGTGTTGGTGGTCAGATGACGTAGCATCTGGTTGACGTCCGTTAAGTTAATAACTCCTGCTTGTCTTTTGTAGCGATCGCGCAACCAATTGTTATGGTAGTTAATGAAACCACTGCGAATTACCTGCTCAAGCACCTCGGCTCCTTGCAAGTTCTGAAAGAATGTTTCTTGGGTCACCCTTAACGGCACTACTAGGGGTGAGATTGGCCCCCGCTGAGAATGCCAATTGTTCCAGGGTGGAGCAAGTTCTTTCATAATCACCACACCATTATGGTGACAATCAAAACAGCCCACTCCCATAGTCGGTTGTGCCCGCGCCATCCCAGAATCCCCAGCCCAAGTCCAAACTTTGGTAGATGTACCTGGTTGTTCACCTACCTGTTCCCGCAATTCATAGAAGTTGTATTTTTTGGCTTGTGCATCCCAGGAAATTACTTGCAAAAAGCTAGAGTTGCCACCGGCAGCTGTACTCACAAGAATATCGGCATTACTGGTGCGACTCGTTCCCCAAGTAAGAACATAACGAAGGTTACGGGGTTCTTCACGGGATACAAAGGTCGTCGGGATTTGACTGCCTTCTCCAAGCAAGTAGTTGGCTGATTCCAAGTTCAGTTGGGAGTCTGCAATAGCAGCAGCTAGAGCATCTACATTCTCTGGAAATGTTCCTTTGCTGAGAATTCCAGTAGCAAATGGATCCTTGAGCATCTGCTCAATTTCATCATCTGTCATTGGTTGAAGGCAGCTATCTATACCCTCAACAAAACGATAAATTTGGTCAGGAATTACGGCAGTGCAGTTAGGAACAGACACAGCCGAAAAGATTTCTCTGTCAGGACTACTCCCAAACTTGGGGTGAGTAGCCTTACGATAACTTCGCAACTGGAAATTACCTGTAGAAAATTGCACGTAGGGAGCCGCAATAGCCTGATTTTGCAATATATCAGCCAGCACCCATGAACTACCTAACAGAAATACCAGTAAAACGGCAAAAATACCCAATTTTGCTAAGTCTACTTTAGGCATTATCCTTTTTAATCTCTTTTTAAACTCCTCGGGATTCTATCCCTGGGAGTTTTGTTTCATACACATGAGTTGATCATACAAGCAGGCTCATTCAAGGGAATGCCAGGACTAGACCAGCCCAAAAAAATTGTCTCCTGGGTTGACTGCATGAAATCTTCCTTGTTAGTTGTGATCGTGAATTTCTATGAATTTAGAAATTCACGATCACAGATTGAACTGTTAACTACCATTGTTCCAAAGCTCTCTGGAATTTCACAGTACCCGCGAGGGTACTCTTGCTCCCTATTCCGAAGTTCCCTGTTCCCGACTCCCGATTCCCGACTCCCGATTCCCGATTCCCAAATAATCAACGTCCCAAATCATGGAGGGCATTAATCGCTGCAGCACACTGTTGGGTCACAGCTTGCAATTCGTCTCTGTTACTAGAGCTAGGAGGAGCAATCAGCTTACCAATGCGCACGGTTAAAGGTACAGACCGTGGCATCAAGGAACCTTTTTTTACAATTGCTTGACTTCCCCACAAGGTAACCGGTAGCAGTGGGGCTTGGGCTTGGGCAGCAATCCAGGCCGCACCAAGCTTGGGGTTATGAATGCGAGCATCCCGTGTCCGGGTGCCATCCAAATACAGACCAACCGCCCAGCCATTGTCGAGGCAATCGAGAGCAGAACGCAGGGCACTCCGGTCTGCTGAGCCTCGCTTAACCGGGTAAGCACCATACAATTCAATCGCCTGTTTCAGAACTGGGACACGAAACAATTCTTCCTTGGCCATAAAGGCTACTGGACGTCCCACACAATTAGATAAAATCGGTGGGTCAAAGTCACTAGCATGGTTACTCACCACCACCAGGGGTCCCGAGGTTGGTACATGTTTAGCACCATAAATACGACCCCGGAAATAGGTATGGATTAAGGGGCTAACCACTGACCACTTCAAGGCGTGATACAGCAGCAGACTGGGAAATGGTTCGCGGCTTCTAGTCACAGAGAATCGATTGGTGGATTTGGATGGTTTGGTTTCTAGTTTACTGCTTTGGGGGAAGGGAACAGGTAACAGGGAACAGGGAATAGGGAAAAAATCCTGTGTACCTTACTCCCGACTCCCGACTCCCGATTCCCGATTCCCGACTCCCGACTCCCGACTCCCGATTCCCTATTCCCTAAATTTCATCCCAACCACTGACCCCAGAAGACATTACATAACTAGTTACGCTAGCTTCAAAGAAGTTGGCTTTAGTATGAGCATCTTTTTTAGTATCAGAAAAACGCTCTAAGTGGCTGTAGGGACTCTTTTTATAGTTTTCGCCCTTGTAAAGGGGTTCTAATCCAATAGAACGTAACCTGATATTGGCGAGATACTTGGTGTAGTGTTCAGTACTCTGTTCGGTAATCCCTAAAATATCGTTACCAACAATATGATTAGTCCAGCGACATTCATGCTCCACGGCTGTGGCAAACATTTCATAAATTTGGTCCCTGGAATAGGGAAATACGTCCATGGCCATAGGGATTAACTTTTGATAAAGCCGGACATGACTCAGTTCATCTCGATTAATCATTTTAAAAATGTCCGCTGAGCCTGGCATCAGCATCCTAGAGGCGAGATTGTAGAAGTAAATGAAGCCATTATAGAAGTACATTCCTTCTAATAAAAAGTCAGCCAGTAAGGAAACAAAATAGTTTTCTGGGGTGGGATTATCAACATACCGTTGATAGAAACTGGCGACAAATTCGCATCTATCCCTGAGCACTGTATCAGTGCGCCAAAATTCATAGACTCTACTTCTATGTTCAGTAGGGATAACGGTTTCTATGATATATTGATAACTTTGATTGTGCATCCCTTCCTGAGAGATTTGTTCCGCCATACACAGACTAACTTCTGGGGCAGTAATGCTACTTTTGATGTGAGGAATATTGCAGGTTTGAACAGAATCCAAAAAGGTTAAATAGGAGAGAATTCCATCATAAGCATAACGTTCTGCTGGCGTTAAATTGGAGTAGTCTGTTACGTCTTGAGTTAGGTCTAGTTTCTGGGGAATCCAGAAGTTTTCCCGCATCTGTTGATACAACCCAATTGCCCAAGCATAACGGACATCATTGAGTTGCATCAAGTTAGTGGTGTTACCAAACCAAATTGAACGGTGTTCAGTTTTATCATCCCCATCTGGATTAAAGATAGGGTTAATTGGCATTGTAGTTAGCATTTTTAGAGGGAGTAGGGAGTAGGGAATCGGGAATCGGGAATCGGGAATCGGGAATCGGGAATCGGGAACAGGGAGTGTGGGGAGCAAGAGCTATCAGCTATCAGCTATCAGCGATTAGCGCTACGCGCACGCTACGCGAACAGCTATCAGCTGATGTTTCACAGGCTGGAAGCCTGTTCCACAAAGCTGACCACTGACCGCTGACCACTGACCGCTGACTGCTGACCGATCCTTCACAGGCTGGAAGCCTGTTCCACAGAATCACTAATTAGCGCAAGCGATACAACTGTTATCTAATTCTTTGAAGTTGTCACGCTGGACGGTTCGGATATAATACACGGCTTTACATCCTAATTCCCAAGCCATGACTAGGGTTTCATAGATGTCTTTGGCTTTGAGGGTGCGTTCAGGTTCCTCTGGGAAATAGACTCCTTGGTTTAAGTTAAATAACAATTCCATGGAAATCCCAGTATCAATCCATTGCTGGATCGTGGCGACTGCTTGAACAACTTTTTTCTGATCAAAGTTTTTGTTTTCGTGGTAGAACCAAAAATTGTCTTTAATAAAGGGTGGGGCAATGGGTACAGTGCCTTTTGCCCATTTGTCATAGAAGAATTTGCTGTGAACTGGTAAGACACTAGCGGTACATCCTTGTACTAGGGATGAGGATGTATTGGGTGCGATCGCAGTAATATGAGAATTGCGAATCCCAAATTTTTGAATATCCTGAGATAGGGCTATCCAACGCTCTTGATGCTGGGAATTTTCTACAAACCATTCCACTGGTTTAGCGCCAATTAGCTTACCTTTACTCCACTCACTGCCATCGAAAGCAGCATAAGCACCACGTTCGATAGCCAGTTCCATAGATGCATGGGTGCAGTAGTAGCCAATATCCTCAAATAAGTTACTAATTTCCTTGAGGTTGTTATAGGTTAGCCACCGTTTCGCTAACCAATCCGCTAATCCCATACACCCTACTCCGATGGTGCGGTATTTGTGATTGTGCCTATGGGCTGCTTCAAAAGGAGGAGTGGTTAAATCAATCGTGTTATCGAGGATCCGCACTGCTAGACGACAGATATTGGGCAATTCAGTTTCCTCAATATTGGCGAGATTAATTGAGTCCAAATTGCAACAGTGAGCAGCATTGCCAATTTCGACATTAGAGAAACTTTCGGTACAAAGATTTACCGCTGGGATGTAGCCTTCGTGTTGATTAGGATTAGCGCGGTTAATGGTATCCTTGAACGCCAAGTAAGGCATTCCGGTCTCTACTTGCGATCGCATAATCGTCTTGAAGAGTTCCCGAGCATTAACCGTTTTGTAGAGAGTCAGGGTTTCGCCGATGGCTGCTTCAATGGTTTGATAGGCGCTTTCAAACTCCTCTGCCCAAAGTTCCGATAGCTCAATCCCTAGCTTAATCCGTACTTCATAGGGATCGATTAATGTCCAGTCTTCTTTATTAACCACCCGACGCATAAACTCATCGGGAATCACCAATTGGGGAAAGATATCATAAGCCTTGCGCCGGGGATCGCCATTTTCCGCTTGCATCTCCAGAAACTCTGGCACATCGATATGCCACACATCCACACTAACGGTGACTGCCCCTGCCCGACGGCCTCCTTGATTAACTGCGATCGCAGTATCGTTAAGCAGTTTAATCCAAGGAATTACCCCTCCGGAAGCATTGGCTTTGCCCATCACCCAGCTACCCGTTGAGCGAATCCGGCTGACATTGACCCCAACACCACCACCGTTTTTGGAGATTCTGGCGGTATCAGTAATTCCTTCAAAGATGCTTTCCAGGTTGTCATCAATGCTAGTGATAAAACAGGAAGACAGAGACCCCTTAGGAATTCTGAGATTAGCCAGGATCGGGGTAGCTAGAGATATTTTCCGTTGTGCGATCGCTTCATAAAATCGCCTTGCCCAACTTAGTCTATCTTCCGGGACTTCCACTGACCCTAGCAGCAGAGCACAAGTTAAAAATGCCTCTTGGGGCAACTCATCCGCCAGGAGATACCGACGAGTTAGCAGTACAGCCCCTGCATAATCATAATCCGTGTCCCAATCCGGATTAATCCAAGAACCTGCTTCGTTTAGCTCCTCAGTCGTATAGGTTAAGATACTGGGGTCATATTGACCAGACTCTACTTTAGAGCGAACAGTTCTAGGGTAGTCACCGTACTCATAACCACGGTTTACCAGGGTATCTTTCCAGAGACTCCAGATCTGCAGTCGTCCTGCTACATAGCGCCAGTCAGGCTGATCAGGACTACACATTTCCAGGGCACAGTTGATCAAGTTATCCTGAATCTCTCTGGTAGTAACACCGTCACGTAAGCGGGTAGTGAGTCCGGCTTCTAGAGTGATCGGATTGACATCCTTGCCAGCACAAGCCCACTCAACAACACCACGAATTTTGGAAATATCAAGGGCAGCGAGAGAACCATCCCGTTTGATCACCTTAATCTTCCCTTGATTTTGATTTATGGTTGTTGCCGATAGGGTTTGTTGCATTTTCACTGGTTAGGCAGAATATTAGATTTAACACACCATGACTTGCTAACCCCAAGGTACAACACTACCACTAGGGTTAACTATTGAATTCCCAAGCTCTACTATACTAAATCTGGAGTGATTTGGGTTATAGTTTTTGCCGACAGGATTTGTGGCCTTTTCACTCGTTGCTCAGAATCTTAGATATAATACACCATGGCTGGCTAACCCCAAGGTACAACACTACCACTAGGGTTAACTATTAAATTCCCAAGCTCTACTATACTAAATCTAGAGTAAGTATGGCTGTTAAATTTATCAACTTTTTTGAGTAAGTGACCAAGTAACTCCCCACACCTCCAACATCTGCCGCGCCCCGCTCTGTTTCCCTGTTATCCTCATCTCTGACCTTGTATAATTGTTCTGTTAGAGTTATGATAGTGGAATTTGCCATCAGCTTTAGCCCTTGACCGTTCCCATGATGATCACTGCCCAAAACATTACTGCTATTGATGAAAAGCTCTCCCAACGCTTTATTGAACTCGATCCAGAGGGCTACTTTATTATTTACATAGACCGAGATGCAAGTCTGATCTGTGCCGAACACTACAGTAACAAAATTAATGATAAAGGGTTAGCAGTTGATCCAGAAACCGGAGAACCATTTCCGTGCGATGTTAAATTAAACCGTACTCCCACCGCTATTTTCAAAGGTAGGACAGCCAAGGAACTAGGCATGAAAATTACCGAAGAAACTAAACCCTGTCCTTTAAGTCGCTTCGATCACGCCCTTTACCTAGGACGAGAATTTGTCAGAGCCGAGATAGCGATGATCAATGGCGAAGAGTACATTCAAGATTAGTCAATAGCTTGCGAGCTAAGTCCGGTTTGTCTGTAATTATACCATGTACCCGATTATCATTTAGAAACTCTCCAATCATTTTTTGATCATTTACAGTCCAAGCAAAAACCGGTTTGCCCTGTTTAGCAGCAATTTTCAATAAACCAAATTTTAAGGTTTCCCACTGTAGTGCTAGTATATCCGGTGTAAGTCGGATCAGTTTTTGAAACACCCAAATCCCGAAAAGCCTGAGTAATATAATCAGAAAATTATTATTGTTTTGGCTTAATAGCAATCCCGTTTTTACCTCAGGATGCTTAGATTTTATCGATCTT
This sequence comes from Moorena sp., assembly GCF_982860115.1. NCBI lineage: Bacteria > Bacillati > Cyanobacteriota > Cyanophyceae > Coleofasciculales > Coleofasciculaceae > Moorena > Moorena sp. Next base: position 31,736 of record NZ_CEYLVT010000046.1, on the reverse strand, counting down.
AATGATGAAATATTAAATGATAAAATAACAAACTCATCTATCTTGATATATCCCATTACTAAGGCCATGACTTTTTCTTCATAGCCTTTTTCTTTGAGCTCAACCGCTAGTTGAATTTTGTTACGAGTCAGTATTAAAACTTCCTCAACCGTAGGAACTCTAAACCCTTGCTGACCAGCAATACGATTTATTTCAACAAAGCTTAACTGACTGATAGCTTGATTAGCTATCATAGCATCATGATGGGAAATCAATACCCCATCTTTAGTTATTCTTACATCAAATTCGATAAAGTCAGCCCCAAGTTCAATCGCTTTTTCATAGGCTTCAATAGTATTCTCTTTGGCACAATTAGAAGCGCCACGATGGGCGATTATCCTATTGGTCAGCATATCTAACAAAGGGAACAGGGAACAGGGAATAGGGAACAGGGAGCAGGGGAAGAGAGGGAAAGATGGGCAGATGGGATGTATGGGAGTGTAGTGATATTCCTGACTCCCAATTCCTGACTCCCGATTCCCGACTCCCGACTCCCGACTCCCGACTCCCGACTCCCGACTTCTGACTTCTGACTTCTGACTTCCCGACTCCCTATTCCCTCAAATCAAAACTATAGCTCACCTATTTGAGAAGCGCTATATCATCGAGGTGCTGGCAAGTCATAAACATTGCGAATGGTCACGGAGCGAGCTAACTTATAGGCGGCATAGGAATCCACCAAACCGGCTCCAGTTGCTCCATCGTGTCCTTCTCCTGCTGGTTGACCATGGGCGCTCTTGCCCAGCTTAACATCTCGCGCTGATGCCCGCAGAATCTGCTTAATCAGAGATGGAGACAGACCAGGTTGCGCCTGCTTAAGCAAGGCACAAACACCAGCTACTTGGGGAGAAGCAGCACTAGTACCGCTGATCACGGCCCAGCCATCATCAGTAGCCGTTTCGTCCTGATTCGGATACTTACCGCCGCCCAAGCCTTGGTCAATTTCGTCCCCTGGTTCAACGGGCAACATGATATAAGCAGCGCTGGGTCGCATTCCCACCAGTCCACACACATCAGGTACGTGGCGTCCTGGATAAATCTGGCTATCAAAGCTACTGGCGTAGTCGGAAGCTTCTAAGCGAAAGTCATTGCCCTCAACAGTATCGTGGGCATAGACTCCACCCACAGAAATCACTTCCGGCATCTGACCAGGAAATCCGTAGTGTCCGTTACCAGCAGAGAAACAGACAGTAATACCACGCTCTTTGACTGCTTCAATAACTGCTGCTTCTAGGGGCTTAAGGTAATTCGGTAGAGGCCCTTCTGGAATACTGAAGCCCCAGCTGTTGTTCATCACCGCTGGATGTAAATCCGATGCCATCTTAAACGCCAGGGTGGGGTTACTCCCCATTTTGACACCAATAAAGTCAATATCCGGTGCATTGGAAAAAATATTTGCTGCTTCAGCGGTGCCATGACCATTCTCATCCCGCTCAACGTTTTGAGCATCTGGTGCCAGGGTTGCCTGGTAGTTGTAGCCATGCCACTCGTAAAAGGGATGCTTGTAGAATCCAGTGTCTACCATTGCTACTAAAACGCCCTTACCGGTTACCCCGACTTTGTGGACAGGGGTCGAGCGACATACCATAGCTACATCGGAGGGAACATTAAGGTGATGATAACCAACCCGTGGAGGCAGTGGCGACTCAAATAAAATCGGTGGACGTTGGGGATAAGCTCGCTCTATCAATCCAGATAGCTCTTGGGGAATGGTAAAGGGAGCACCAGCAACATGGCGCAAGAAGGTCACTTCTCCCAGTTCAGGATGACCCTCGCTAATCAGTTGGCTGTCCCGTTCAACTCGGGTGCTAAAGACCCGTTCCCAAAGTTCCCGTGGTCCATCAGCACTAATAGAAAAGGTTCCGATTTGCTCGACTCGAAAGCCAAGGGATTGTAAAACATTTGCAGCTTGAATGCCCCGTCCAGGGGGTGGAGCGAATTGCTGAAGATTCTCCGGTTGGAGGTAGGTGTCAGTGGCGAACATAGACTGGCCACTTTCTGATGAGAGAATGGCTTCAAAGGAAACTCGCTCAACTCCCGTCTGTAGTTGTTGTATCATAAGCTTTTTAGTTAAATCCTAGTTAGACAGCGGTTGATGACTATCCCTGTCGTTGTTAATCAAGAAACCAAGTTGCTTTACGCCTTTGGTTTACTTCTTTAGTTTGGTATCTCTGATCACATATTGACGTCACCCTTGTGGGTACTTGTGTTTTTTTTGGTTTTCGTTTATTATATTAATCGAAATTTTTGACTATTGAAGATTTGACTATAGAACAGTAAAGGCACAATACAGCACAAGCACAACCCGATCGTGCCTCTAGCCTGGAGAATGTTCGGATTATCGTTAACTGGATTGGCCGTTGGCCACCCTAAGCGATCAGAAAAATTCTGGGGGTTCTACAAACATCACCCCAGTTACCAAGGTTTGTAGTTGCTCAGGAATTTGCAGATTGTCAACCACAGCTCTGGCATAAGTAACGTCACTGCCATCTATTTCCTGGATCAGAGTTTTCCGCTGTGGTTGGAAGGAAACATTGAAGGTTGATTCCCACAGGGATTGCGGAGCTTGTACACTGATAGTCGGTCCAATGTGCAGGATCCGAAACCCAAGCTGTTGTAGAGCTAAAGCAGTTTGTCTAGAGTGGTTGGGGGATGACTCAATTTCTGCTGAGATCGTGTTTTCCGGCATAGCACGCCTCCGATGGAAAGTCTGGCGTCGGGGATTTTTGGGTAGGGGCGACCCATTGGGGGAAGTAATTGGGGTAATTAATTAATTGGGGCAATTAATGAATGGATAAAACCCTAGGTTTTATGTCTTGTTGCTTCCCCCTCCCATAGGACAACCTAGAGTCTCCCTTAATTAAGGGCAATTTGTCAAGCTATACCAGGGTAAAAATGCACCGGCTATGCTCTGTAGATTAGCTCCAGGTCATGGAATCAAGTTTGGTGCCAGTTCAAAAGTCAGAGGATTTTTTGTTTGCTATTAATTTATACACAAAAAATACAAAAGTTATACGTTTTATACGTTAGCGCTAACGCGATCGCAATCATCAGATTTGCAGACTGTAAATATCAGTTAATTTACTGAAAGTGATTGTACTGACAGGTTAGGCTATGATTGGCCGTTGGCCACGCTACGCGACCGAGTTAGTCAAACAGTTAGTAAACAAATTAGTTACAGACTACAGTCAATTCATTAATTTATTAAAACAACTAGGGCTTCTATAACATGAACATAACTAAATTTGTAAGCAGTGGATTAGTTTTAGGGTGTATAGTTTTGGGATCAGTAGGACAAGCCCAAGCAGCTAATCTCATCAAGTCCTGGAAAGCCGATGAAGCTCATAGCAACCCAGACACAATTTGGTCAGGACACTCTTTCTGGTTACCTAAGTTGGAATCAGGGAGATTTCTATTTGATCCTAACGGTACCTTTAATGAATACGATAATGGGACTGCTAATTTGTTGGGTACCATCGTTTCCGAATTAGATGATACTAAAAAATGGGAGGTTGATATTTGGTTCGACCGCACAACAGATCCTAAGGTAAAACCCAAAAAGGAACTACCGAGGTTTAATTATGTAGAAAATGGGGGTACCATCGATACTAGTACTTGGTACTACTATAACATGGATGAAGATCGCGCTACCTTAACTGGCGTAGATTTCTACGATGGTAAAGAACTGAATCTTTACCAAATGCCTAAAAGTGGTAAACACGCCTTCCAGGTTGGGCTTGGAGCTAATGGCAAAAACACTAACTTTGGTATGTCTGGCTGGCTAGGTGCTACGGGTTCTTATAATTTTGATAAGGCTGATATTAATGTTGATCTAACTCCTGGTCCTAACGATCCTTCCAATTCTAAACCTGTTCCTGAACCCATGACCATGGGCTTGTTCAGCCTAGGCTTACTGGGATTAAGTGTGACATCATTAAAGCGCAAGTCTAAGGAATTGATATGACCTAGTAATTTTAAAGCTTACCGGATTTTTTCGTCGGCATAACTGATTCAACCACTTCTGTGTAGGAACTAGACTATTCTCTCGTAGTCTGTTCCTTTTTTATGTTTTGTGGTTAGCATTGAGCTATCAGCTGTCAGTTGTCAGTTGTTAGTTGTCAGTTGTCAGTTGTCAGTTGTGACTTGCCCACTGACAAGTTTCTAGTTTTAAGTAGTAAACTGGATAGGTTTTCAAACTAGTAAGCTCAAACTATTAATCTCAAAAGATTAAATAGTACATTAACTCAGATGTCAGCTGAGGATTAAGCTCAAGGCGTCGTTGAAGGTCAGCTAAATTACGGTATGGGCCACCATCAAAGCGATTTTGCAGGATCGCTCTAGCTAAAAACAAGTCCACTGCTGGAATTTTCGTCAACTGTTCTAGAGATGCGGTGTTAGGGTTGACTAGCTCAGGGGTAACTAAACTCTCAGGATCGTAGTAACAAAACCTCAAAATTGGTTGTAACGGTGTCAGACGTTGTACGGACCAACCTAGGGCAGCTGCCAAATCTTCTAAGCAGCAAAATTGCACACCACTGCTGCTCAGTTCAAAAAGCGTCCGCGCCTGATGGATAGATATCCCTGGCAATCTCAGCCAATCATCCACACCAGCTTGATTTACATCAATGGTGAGCCCCAATTTAGCAGCTACAGCAATTTCTTCTGTAGATTTTAGCCGATAGTAGGGGTCACGCTTTAGCCTCTGCTGAATTGATTGCTGATTTGGGGTTTGTCGAGTCTTGGGTGATAGCCAATCAAAAATTGCCATTAAACTCAAGCAATTAGGTCAAGTAATTGACGACGTTTTTGTTCAAATTCATACTCAGACACTAGTCCCTCCTGACGTAGGCTGTCTAGCTGTCTTAGGGCATCAGCAATTTCCCCTACCTTAGCTGGGTCAATACCAGCTGATGAATTCTCTGAGGAAGATACTGTAGACTCAATACCGAGGTTAAAATTGAGGTCAAACTGATCTTGACTTTGTAGTAAATACCACACCCCCTCTATAGCACTGGCAATTCGAGGAATAGGTGTCCAACACAGGAGTAAGTACATTACTCCCCAAAAGGGTTGTCCGAGATAAAATTTGTGTAATCCACAAACGGGGATCACTACCCCACTCAATGCCAGTAGGGAAGCGACTTTGCGGCTTTTTGGCTTGCTCAACATACTTGCTTTGACCCGTGTTGAATAGCTTGGTGGAGATCCAAAAACTGTCAATCCTATGTTCCTATAATAATTACTTATCTCGGACTGGAAAGTTAGAGGTTACAGATTATAGGTTGGCAGGTTAGACCGTTGTCCCTTGTAGCGTGGCTAATAGGCCAAGGTTAACCGGTTGAAAGTTGGCAGGTTGTCCCTTGTAGCTTGGCCAAAGGCCAAGGTTGTCCCTTGTAGCTTGGCCAAAGGCCACGCTACAAGGGACAACCTTCAACGGACTAATACGGAAAACCGAATTTTGTCCAGGTTTAACGCTACATTAAAATGTGACTAGAAGCGGCGATTGAGTACAACCAAACCGGTTGACAGGTAAGAGCAATGGGTTTTTTTGATTCGGAAATTGTCCAAAAAGAGGCAAAACAGCTGTTTGAAGATTACCAAGACCTGATTAAATTGGGCAACGACTATGGCAAATTTGACCGTGAAGGCAAAAAGATTTTCATCGATCAGATGGAACAGATGATGGAGCGCTATCGCATTTTTATGAAGCGCTTCGAGTTATCCGATGACTTCATGGCTCAGATGACCATAGAGCAGCTCAATACTCAGTTAGGTCAGTTTGGGATCACCCCTCAGCAGATGTTTGACCAGATGAACATGACATTGGAGCGGATGAAGTCAGACGTAGAGAAGCAATCGTAGTAGGTTAGCCTTTGGTGGAGGTGGGGATACATCGACATCCCCCAAGACAGCTGATAACTGAGGGTTTTAGGCTGAATGCCCATAGTGCGTCAGTAGGGAGCCGCCAATCATGACGGCTGATATCCCTAATTTATCTAGAATTTATTTAGATCGAGGACGCTTAAATTTTGAGGGTCGAGGGAAGTATCTCGCTGGCTCCCTCCGCAAAGCCTGAATCATAAAACTCCGCCAGATCGGTGCGGCATAGCCACCACCTGTTACCCCTCGTCCAAGGGGTCGGTTGTTGTCTCGACCAATCCAAACTGCGGTAGCCATCTGGGGTACATATCCCACAAACCATACATCTCGCTCTGAAGAGGTTGTTCCCGTTTTCCCTGCCGCCTGACGCCCGATGTGGGCAGATTTTCCGGTACCTCCGTTAATGACACCGGTTAGGGTATGGTTAAGGGAAGAAACCGCCCATTGATCTAGCACCAGCTTAGGCTTAGGGGTATTATCTAGGAGCACATTGCCTTTACTATCGGTCACTCGGACAATTAAAGTAGTGTCAGAGTGCCAGCCATTATTGGCAAAGGTAGCATAGGCTCCTGCCATTTCCAATGGTGTTACCCCAACTGACCCTAGGGGTAAGGATAGCACTGGTTGCATGGGACTCTTAATCCCAAGGGTCTTAACCACATCAACGACTTTATCCAGTCCCACTCTCCTGCCAATCTTCACCGCTGGCACATTGCTCGATTGAACAATTGCGGTGCGAATGCTCATGGCACCAGAGTAGCCACCACCATAGTTTTTGGGTCTGTAATAGCCTCTACCATCTCGATAACGAACGGGGGTATCGTAAACAGTGGAATGGGGGGAATATTTACCTGTGGAAAAGGCAGTATAGTAAACAAATGGCTTAAAGGATGACCCAGGCTGACGTCGAGCTTGAGTAGCACGGTTGAATTTGCTCTTTTCATAGCTGTATCCCCCGACTATCGCTTTCACAAAATGGGTACGGGGGTCAACGGCGGCTAATGCCACCTGATTATCGTAAAGTCCACGGCGACGCAGGGTGTAATGAGCACGATTAACGGTCTTTTCTGCCATCTTTTGGAAGTTGTAGTCAACCGTGGTCTGAACTCGCATTCCGCCCTTGGTGACCGCCTCCTGACCAAATCGCTCTTTTAACTCCACCACAGCAGCTTCTGTGACGAAAGGCAATTTACTGGTTGTCCAGGAAGTACTTTTGCCAATTAACAGGGGCTGTTCCTTGGCTTCTTTTTCTTGGGCTGCTGTAATCCATCCCAAATCCCGCATCCGCTTTAAGACAACCGCTTGTCGCTCTTTAGCTTTAGAGTAGTTGGTGAAGGGACTGTATTCTTCTGGGGACTGGATTAGCCCTGCCAACATCGCTGACTCCCCTAAGGATAGCTCAGACGCTGGCTTAACAAAGTAGCTGCGGGCAGCTGTTTCAATGCCATAGTTATTGTGACCCCAATAAATTTGATTGAGGTACAATTCCATAATCTCGTCTTTAGAGAAGATTTGCTCAACTCGGATAGCGAGTACAGCTTCAGTAATTTTGCGGCTAAAGGTGCGTTGCCGAGTCAGAAACAGGTTTTTCACCAACTGCATGGTGATCGTAGAACCCCCCTCTACTACTGTCCCCTGCCTCCAGTTGGCTAAGAAAGCACGACCGACGCTATTGGGGTTAACCCCATAGTGCATAAAGAAGCGACTGTCTTCTATAGCTAGTACAGCTCGCTTGAGTTGAGGGTTGATTTGGCCGAATTCGATCACTTCTCGATTCGCTTCCCCATGAAGGCTAACTAGGGGTCTACCCTTGACATCGTAAATGTAAGTTGTTTCTGTCGGTGTGTAGTTCCGGAGCATGCGCACATCTGGCAGGTTACGGAAGCTAGTCGCTAAGCCCACAAGTCCACCAGCTACAATCGAGCTAGCTAACATGGTAACCCCGAGGATAGTCCCTCCAGTTACCTGAGCCACCCCTTGCACAAACTGCAATACTTGTGAAGGCTTTTTTTTCCGATTTTTCCGATCTTGTGGTTGTGGAATAGTGCTAGATGACACGGTAATTTCATTTCCTTACTAAAGAACAGACATGTAAGCTAGGGGCTGTGCTTGGGGTGTTTTTTTTACTTTCTCTAAGTATCTTTCTATAAGACAATTCCAAAGATTGGTGGGCAGAGCAGGATGACTTACAAGTCTTGAGCATCGAATTTCTTAATAATGCCAGGAGGTTATGGATAAGTGTCAAGCCCTATAAGTAAGCTTCAACTTCAGCTTCAACTACTGTAGCGATAAATAATTTTTGAATTAAAGCTAATTCTAGCCAATTCATACCCTTTTGTATTCTACGACGGTCATTTCCCGTCTTGATGCAGTCCCTGTGGCAGATGCATCCACCGATTGAACCCTCAAGAGGCTAAAGCGTGGGGGATTTAATAGCTATGTTACAAGCGATGCAGCGCCTTCATGCGGGGGTTTCCCCCACTCGCGCTTTGCATCAAGAAGAGTGGGCTTAAGGGGCATGTCGTAAGGGTTGTCAACGGCCTTTTGTATAATAGTTAGCGGCATTTAGACATGGTTTTGGCAAGTGTCGGTCTAGCTGCTTAGAATTTGTAAACGATCCTTAAAATAAATCTAACTAACCTACTTAATTCCCAACCATAGTCCCAACCGATGTCAAATTTTGAAATTCCCCTTTCTAACGAGCTAGCTTGGCTAGACAGAGGTACCAGTGAAATTTTTCCCCTACAACCGGATTCTCAGGACCCGAGTGAAAATCTAGCTATTCGGCTCAAGCAAGCTGAGCGTCCCTTACGGATCAAGTTAGGTATAGACCCAACCGGTGCCGATCTCCACTTAGGTCATAGTATCCCAGTCAGAAAGTTACGGGCATTCCAAGATGCTGGTCATACCGCTGTCTTAATTATTGGTGACTTTACCGCTAGAATAGGTGACCCTACTGGGAAGTCTGAGGTGCGTCGCCAGTTGACACCAGCTCAGGTCAAGGAAAATGCTGAAACTTATCTGTCACAGGTGCGCCCTATTCTAGATTTTGATACCCCAGGACGGCTAGAAATTCGCTATAACTCTGAGTGGCTTAACCAGTTGGATTTGTCTGAGATTATTGACTTGTTAGCCACTATGACCGTAGGGCAAATGCTGGCGAAGGAAGGGTTTGCTGAACGCTATCAACAACAAAATCCTATTTTCCTCCATGAGTTTCTCTACCCCTTGATGCAGGGCTATGATTCTGTGGCAGTGAAGGCTGATGTGGAGTTAGGGGGAACTGACCAAAAGTTTAATATTGCCTTGGGACGGGATTTACAACGGCATTTTGGGCAATCTCCCCAGTTCGGCTTACTGTTGCCAATTTTGATTGGGACGGATGGGATACAGAAAATGTCTAAGTCTTTGGGGAATTATGTTGGCTTGTCAGATGATCCCCTAACCATGTACTCAAAGCTGGAGGGGACACCAGATCATCTATTGAAGCAATATTTTGAGCTGTTGACTAATGTGCTATTGGACCAGCTTCCAGAAAAGCCACGGGAGCAGCAAAAGCAATTGGCTCTGACTATTGTGACCCAATATCACGGTGAAGCAGCAGCAAAAGAAGCTCAGCAGGCAGCACTAAACTTAGTAAAGGGTAGCACTACTGGTACGGGGGATTCTGTCCCAGAATTTTCATTGTCTTCTGTGGAGTTTCCCGCTAAGTTGTTCTATATCCTTAAAGAATCAGGTTTGTGCCAAAGTAGTGGCGAAGGAAGGCGACAGATTCAAGGGGGAGGTGTTAAGTTGGATGGCGATCGCATTTCAGCGGTTGACCAGACCTTTGATTCCCCTGATCAATTGGTGGGAAAGGTTTTGCAGGTGGGGAAAAAGAAGTTTTCCCGGTTAGTTGATTGAAGGTATCAATGAAGGTTAGAAGGTTAGAAGGTTGTCCCTTGTAGCGTGGCCAATAGGCCAAGGTTAGGAGGTTAGGAGGTTGTAGGTTGTTCGCGAAGCGTGGCCAAAGGCCAAGGTTGTCCCTTGTAGCTTGGCCAATAGGCCAAGGCTAGGAGGTTGAAAGTTAAAGGTTAGGAGGTTAAAAGGTTAAAAGGTAAGGATTAGCTGATAGCTGTTCGCGCAGCGTGCGCTTCGCGCATAGGCTGTTCGCGTAGCCTGCGCTTCGCGCATAGGCTGTTCGCGTAGCCTGCGCTTCGCGCATAGGCTTACGTTAAAAAGTATCGGTTAAAAGGTTAGAACATTGAAGGTTGAAGATCGGATTATTGTTCCTTTGGATGTGCCGAGCAAAGAAGATGCGATCGCATTAGTGGAACAGTTGCCTGAGGTTAGCTTTTGGAAAGTAGGGCTGGAACTGTTTGTGAGCACTGGTCCTGAGATTATTCATGCTCTCAAACATCGGCAAAAGCGGATATTTCTGGATCTTAAATTTCACGATATCCCCAATACGGTAGCTGGAGCAACAAGGGTTGCAGCCGCCTATGGTGTTGACTTAATCACCATTCATGCTGTTGCTGGTCGCAATAGTCTTAAGCGAGCGGCTGAAGCGGCGGTTGAGGGAGCGTTGACAGCGGGATGTCCCCCCCCAAAGTTAATTGGCATTACTCTACTCACCAGTCTCAATTCCCGGGATTTGGCCTTTGACCTAAAAATTCCGATCGAGTTGCCTGAATATGTTTTACAAATGGCACTACTCGCTCAAGAGTCAGGTTTGAATGGGGCAGTGTGCTCCCCCATGGAAGTATCACAGCTAAGACAAGTGTGTGGTGATGATTTTCTCTTGGTTTGTCCAGGAGTACGCCCCCAATGGTCCCAAAAAGGTGATCAACGAAGGACAATGACCCCAGTAGCTGCTCTACAAGCCGGTGCAGATTACCTAGTCATAGGGCGACCAATTACCGCTGCTGACGACCCAGTCGCTGCCTGGAATAGGATTTGTGAGGAATTAGCTGGTACTAGTGTATAGCTTTCAGCTGAGGGGATTACTTATAATTGCTTACTTGGGATTACAGATTAATGGGTTGAACCTTAACAAGTTGAACCTGGAAGGTTTCCCAGAACAGTTTCAACTACACTTCTTTCAGAAAAGGGAACAGCGGATCTGGGAACAGGGAACAGTGGACAAGAATTCACGAAAAGCGATGCAGTCGGCCAAAGGGGGTTCCCACGGGGCTTACAAGGTGCGGACGCAGGTTCCGCTGTTAAAGCTACCCTACTCGAACGCCAAAGGCGAAAAACCTACTAACTTTCAACCTACTAACTTTCAACCTACTAACTTTCAACCTACTAACTTTCAAGCTGCCAACCTTGGCCTTGCGGCCACGCTACGCGAACAATCTACTAACCTCCAACCTCCCAACCTTAACCCTTCAAGGTTCTTCCAACCTGCCAACCTTGAACCTTCACCCGATCCAACCTGTTCGGTAGAGGTGGAAACATTAACCTCCCTATTGCTTAAGGATTTACCTAGCTATGCCAATCGAGTGATTCAGAGGGCGCGGCGCTCAGACTCCACTGTGGACAACTTCAGTTATGTAATCGTGGCAGGAAAGCCAGAGTTTGAACCTCTGCCCCTTAAGTCGTTTCAATCGACCACCGAACCTAACCCAACGGATAGCGAAGCACTTCAACAAATCTTTCTAACTACCCTAGAGCGCAAGTATTTCAAGGATAAAGCTGTAGAGCTTCAGAATTATCACTGGCTATTTTTAACCAAAAGCTCTGATGGTTGGCGCTTAGTGATGATTTTTTCCCGTATTGGTTCTGTTTCAGAAGGGAAACTTCCCACACCGCCACGGGAAAGTACTAATGGTGTTATTGGTCAAGCGGTTAAGACTTGGCTGCGGGATTGTCGTGCTGGGACAATTCGAGGCTTTGAACAGAATCCCGTCAATTCCGATCCTTAAGATGGCTAAGCATTCAGCAGTCAGTGGTCAGCGGTCAGTGGTCAGCGGTCAGTGGTCAGCGGTCAGTGGTCAGCCGTGAGCCTTAGGCTCACGCTGCGCGAACAGCTTATTTTATTCAAAAGCACCGATTGCGCATCAGCTGATAGCTGATAGCTGATAGCTGATAGCTGATAACTGATAACTGATAGCTTACGTTTAGAAAGATTTAATAATTTAGCAATTTTAAAGGAATTATTGATATTGATGTGAATCAAAAATGCGATCGCATCTCAATCAGCAGACCTGAACCACCAATTATGCGAACGCATTTCCCAACACTAGCTGGTTTCCTTTACTCTTCTAAAATCTCTACTAAGTCCTGAACCATCACATCAAACGTCCTGGCTAATTTATCCATAGAAGTATAGTCAATTGTTTTTAGACCAGGACAGCGGGCATAGTGTCTTACAGTGCTGTAAATCACTCCGGAACGGTCAGAAACTTCCTTGAGTGTCCAGCCCTTCTCCTGTGCTAGTTCTCGTACTTTCAGTCTGACTAAACCCATACTTGACAATTTATCACGTTTATAGTTTAATAGTTCAATCGAGCAAACTATGAGAAACGATCGCCCTTAAACCATAGAATTATCTCAGGGCGATCGCATCAAAAAACCTCATGTAAAGAAACATCAAGGCAGTACTACTTATATTAACAATACTTAGCCAAAAATTACCCGTAACCACCGTATCTAAAATCCTAAGCATTCACCATGCTTACCTAAAATCAACTATAAATCGCGAGTGGGGCAATTTCCTTGGTCTAGTCAAACGTGTACTTTTTGAGGCAGAATTGCAACAATTGCGGCAAATGTATGTTATTGAGAAAAGTTGGTGGGACGATTTTTGACTAGATACTATATCCTGATTCTATTGAGTCTTCTGTGTTTAACTGGCTGTAATTCTCCTGATAGTGGCCTTTTACAGTCCAATCAAGACAGTACTTTGAAGCTACTGTACTGGCAAGCACCCACTATCCTCAATCCTCATCTTTCCAATGGTTACAAGGATTCCGAAGCCAGTCGGATTACCCTGGAACCCCTGACTAGTTATGACAAAAATGGGGAGATGGTGCTGTTTTTGGCAGCAGAAGTCCCTACGGTAGAGAATGGTGGAATTGCAGCTGATGGTAAGTCAGTGACTTGGAAACTAAAGCGCAATGTAAAGTGGTCCGATGGCACCCCTTTCACCGCTGCTGATGTGGTGTTCACTTACGAATTCATCACCAATGCAGCAGTAGCCTCGACCACTGCGAATACTTATCAAACTATCAAAAGCGTTGAAGCAATCGACGACTACACAGTCAAAGTCAACTTCAAGGATGTTAATCCAGCTTGGTTTTTAGTCTTTTCCGGTAGTGATGGCATTATTTTGCCACGGCATTTATATCAAGATTTCAATGGTGCCAATGCACGACAAGCGCCAGCCAACTTGATGCCTGTAGGAACTGGTCCCTATCAGGTCGTAGAATTTAAGCCAGGGGATACCGTAGTTTATCAGCCAAACCCTAATTTCCGAGAAGCCGATAAACCCTATTTCGAGCGAGTAGAACTAAAAGGTGGTGGTGATGCTACCTCTGCTGCTAGAGCAGTCTTACAAACCGGCGATGGGGATTATGCCTACAATCTGCAAGTGGAAGCACCTGTGTTGAAGCGACTAGAAGCAGGGGGTAAAGGTAAAGTCGTGGCTATCTTTGGGGCGTTGGTAGAACGGATTTTAATCAATCAAACCGACCCCAATCAACAAGCTCCGTCTGGAGAACGGTCTAGTCTCAAATTCCCCCATCCGTTTTTCAAAGACAAGCGGGTGCGTCAGGCTTTTAACCTAGCCCTAGACCGGGAAACCATTGCTCAACAGCTTTATGGACCAACGGGCAAAGCCACAGGGAATTTCTTAGTGTTACCAGAGCAATATAATTCCCCCAATACTACCTATGAATTTAACCCTAAAAAAGCGGTAGCCTTGTTGGAGGAAGCAGGCTGGAAAGATACCAATGGTAATGGGATTCGGGATAAAGATGGGGTGGAGATGACCGTGTTGTTTCAGACATCGGTCAATCCCGTCCGCCAGAAGACCCAGGAAATTGTCAAACAGACCCTAACCTCGATGGGAGTTGGGGTAGAACTTAAGAGTATTGATGCCAGTATTTATTTCTCTGGTGATCCAGCCAACACCGATACTAACCAACACTTTTATGCTGACCTACAAATGTACAGCACAGGGAATGATAGCCCTGACCCTGGTGCGTATCTGAAAACTTATACCTGTGATGAAATTTCCCAGAAAGCTAATCAATGGTCTAGGCAAAATGTCCCTCGCTACTGTAATCCGAAATACGATCAGCTTTGGCAGCAGTCTACAAAGGAGTTAGACCCAGAAAAACGTCGGAAAATCTTTATCCAAATGAATGACTTACTGGTTAAAGATGATGTGGTAGTTTTGCCCATTGTCCATCGCGCTGACCCAGCTGGGTTTAGCAATCAGCTGGAGGGTTATGACTTAACACCATGGGATCGCAATACTTGGAATATTATGGATTGGAAACGGAAGTCATAGTTATATCAAGTCTGGTTGAATACCCATAATTAACGGGAGTGTGGGGAGATGGGGAGATGGGGAGATGGGGAGATTTTTATTAAGAGTAATTATCCTGACATGATATTAGTACTCATTAGTTATTAGTTAATTAACAAGATTCAAGATTCAAGATTCAATTAACTATAGCATTTTTAATACTTATGAGTTACACAGGATTTTTGCCCAATTCCCGATTCCCGATTCCCGATTCCCGATTCCCGATTCCCGATTCCCGATTCCCTTTTCCCTACCAAATTTAAAACCGCTATCATCAATTTCAATGACGCGATACTTAATTAATCGTCTTTTAGTCTCCATTCCTACCTTAATTGCTATCAGTATCGTAGTATTTGGTATCCTGGCTTTAGCACCTGGAGACCCGATGGGGGAATTTGCAACTAATCCTTCGATTACCCCAGAAGTGCGGGAGAATATTCGTCGAGCCCTTGGTTTAGACCAACCCATCCCAATTCGGTATATTAAATGGGCGTGGTCATTTATCCAAGGGGATATGGGATATTCCTTCACTAGCCGTAGTCCCGTTAGTGCCCTAATGCTCCAGCGTTTACCTACTACGTTATGGGTTGTGGGTTCTGCTTATATTTTTGCTGTATTGCTGGCATTTCCCTTAGGAATAATTTCGGCACTAAAACGTTACTCTATCTTTGATAACATTGTCA
Organism: Moorena sp.; assembly: GCF_982860115.1. Lineage (NCBI taxonomy): Bacteria > Bacillati > Cyanobacteriota > Cyanophyceae > Coleofasciculales > Coleofasciculaceae > Moorena > Moorena sp. The sequence continues at coordinate 16,619 of NZ_CEYLVT010000046.1, read as the reverse complement.
CCACCCTGGCTTTTCTAGGATTTTCTCTACCAACCTTTTTCACTGGTTTGCTGTTCATTATTTTGTTTAGTGTCCAGCTAAATTGGCTACCCTTTATCTACGACAGCACCCTTAAGGTAACAGATTGGAGTAGTTTTGTTATCCAAGTCAAGCAGTCTATCATGCCCATCGTCGTATTGGGATTATTTCAAGCAGCAGTATTGATGCGTTTTATTCGTTCATCCATACTCGAACAGCTAAATCAAGACTACGTACGTACTGCTTACGCCAAGGGATTACATCAATTTGTAGTAGTCAATCGCCATATCTTACGGAATGCTCTGATTCCTGTTATTACCTTAGTTGCCCTAGATATTCCTACTGTATTCACTGGTGCTTTAATCACTGAACAAGTGTTTCGGGTTCCAGGAATTGGTGCCTTGCTGATTGATTCTATCTATCGAAACGATACACCAGTAGTGATGGCGATTACCTTTATCTACGCTATTTTAATTGTTGTCTTTAATCTAGTCGCTGATATCCTTTATGGCATTCTAGATCCCAGAGTTCAATATAATACCTAACTAAGGTCTAGACCAAATGAATTTTCTGTGGAAGTTTTTTGGTGGAGATGGATGGCGTCGGTTTCGCCAAGACCGAATGGCTGTAATCGGGTCTATTGTACTTCTAATCATGGTGATTACCATTGTTTTAGGGCCATTCATTAATACAACACCTATTGACAAAATTGACTTTAGTCTATCCAGTGCCCCACCGAGTTGGGCACATCCTTTTGGTACTAATGATTTAGGTCAGGATCAACTGGCTCGGGTATTGTGGGGGGGACGCATCTCGTTAACGGTGGGGATTGCGGCTATGGTAGTTGCGATTTTTTTGGGGACGTTAATTGGAGCGTTATCTGGTTTCTATGGAGGAGTAATTGATACCTTCCTGATGCGCCTGACGGATTTATTTTTAGCATTACCTCAGCTACCGTTGTTACTGTTAGTGATTTATTTATTCCGCGATGTCATGCGGCAGCTGGCTGGGCCAGAGTTAGGTATTTTTATATTGATAGTGCTAGTAATTGGTTGCTTGAATTGGATGTCCGTGGCGCGATTAGTAAGAGCTAGTTTCTTGACCGTGCGGGAGATGGATTTTGTGACAGCAGCTCGCTCTATTGGTGCTAAACCTCGTCGCTTGATTTGGGCTCATATTCTTCCAAATGTGCTTAGTCCGGTAATTGTTGCAGCTACCTTGGCCGTGGGAAATGCAATTATTACTGAGTCTACCTTGAGTTTTTTAGGATTAGGGTTTCCCCCTGATGTTCCGACCTGGGGACGAATGCTATTTGATGCCCAAAATTATATTGAAATAGCCCCTCATATGGCAATTTTTCCGGGATTAGCGATTTTTTTAACAGTGCTTAGTATTAATTATATTGGGGATGGATTGAGGGATGCTTTGGATCCGCAAACAAGGAGAAAGTAGGGAATCGGGAATCGGGAATCGGGAATCGGGAATCGTTGCGTAGGGTGCGTTAGTGGTGGCTCTAATTTTCCGCCTCGTAGCCAGTTGAAACAGCCCGCCCCGTAACGCACCACCGGGTCAAATTACAACAGCTTTTATACCAACAAATATAATTAATCAACCCTGCCAAACCTTCTAAGAGGAAAGAGACGGAATAAGACTCTACCATAAATTTGCTCCCTACGCACCACGCCCATCAACAGATTATCCTGATCATCTGGATGTTCACCCAAAACTAAGTAGCAACAAGAAGATATTTTTCCCTCTACTTCGTCTTCATCTTGGATAGGAATTCCTAGAAAGTGGATAGGAATTCCTTGAATGTAGTCAGTTTGCAGCCGTTGACCATTGAGATAAACCTCTCCTTGCTTAATGGCAAACTTGTCCCCAGGTAACGCCACAATCCGCATAATGTACTTCTTACCATTAAAGCCTTGCTGCGCCAAATTTTTTTTAACCCAAAAGTCAATCACATCTCCGTGGTGGAATTTGCGCCAATGACGGGTCACAATATCCCTGAGAACTACATCACCGCTTTGGACTACTGGTACTACTGTTGATTCTAGCCCACTGTCAACCCTATAGATGCTGCTACTAATAATTAGAAAAACAAACAGAGAAAATCCCAACAGAATATAGCCCAGCCCAGGGTTTTTATAACCTTCAATCAGGGGGGCTGGAACAGGTTCATTGCCCACAAAATACTGACGTAGGGAATCATGAATAAAACGGTAACGGCCTCCCACTTGCTGAATCAACCGCCGTTCTGCGGCATAACTGAGGAACCTGGCATAGTTCCAAGGAATTGCTCCCCTTTGCCACAAAATTAGCCTCAGGGTCAAGTGCGGTATCCAGTCTTGACCCCCACTTGCTAGTGCCGAAACCAATCCTACAAGTAAACCCATTCTTAAAGAGCTAGTCAAATCAAAGTTAGCTGGGGTAAAGATGGAGACAAATGGAAAAATTAATGCCCCAGCCGGAAAAGCCAACAGGGGAATAATAAACGTTTTTTTAAAAGATTCTTTTATACTTTGATTAGGGTTTTCCTTAGCCATTTCTGTTTTTAAGCAAAAAAAACGCCCAAAAATCATCCATCCTAAAAATAAAATCAGCAAAAAAGTCAGCCCAAAAATTAGACAAAACGTCAGCCCAAAAATCAGCAAAAAAGTCAGCCCAAAAATTAGACAAAAAGTCAGCCCAAAAATTAGACAAAACGTCAGTCCATACCAACTTACAACCAAAGCTTCAGCTTGTCTTTCGTAGTCTTTAAAATCCGTGAATTTTAGCCCTAAAATTAGCCCAAATATCAGCCCATAAACCAGACCGAATATCAAATCATAAACCAGACCAAATATCAAACCATAAAGCAGACCAACAATCAGTCCAGAAATTAATCTAAAAACACTTCTTTGAAAACCTTCTGTTAACCAATATGACTGGATATTTTCAATTAAAAATTCAGTGGTTGAATCTGCTACTAATTGCCGAGCTAGATAAGTCAACCAATGTCTAGTCTCCTTATTCCCATAAGGAACTCCCTTGGGATAGTTTTGCTTATTAAGGGGTAACGTTAAGCGCTCCTCTACATAGGCTGACCACAGTTGTGCTTCATTGGTAATCGGCTGCCCCTGGTATGCCGTCACCATCACGTTTAAAAACAGGGGTTTATCTGCCAGTTCTCTCATCTGGGCATCACTAGATAGCACTTGCCAAAGCTCCGGTTTACCCAAGCGCTGGAGATACTCTTGGATTTGGACATCATTGGGGGACTGCAAGCGATAAGCCCCATTAAGTTTACGTAGTTTGACTCTTCCTTGCTGATATTCTTCCACGCGACAGCAAACCACCCCACGGCGTTGGATGTCTTGCTTGAAAAACTGATTAATTTTGGTGACGCACAGCCGTTGACGGGGTATGCCTAACTCGTCTAAACCATCGAGAAGGGGCAGTAGTTGATAGTTTTTAAACCATTGTTGACTGATTTTTTCGTCAATGCTGTATTTGTCCTTGAGTTGAGCCACTAACCATTGATCAAGGGGTTGCTGATCATTTTTCCAGGCAGAAAGCTCAAAGATGATGGGGATCGGTGCAGCATCATTTTGTTCTGCTTGCCTAACTAAAGCCTCGGCTAGTCTTAGTAAAGTGGTCGTTTTTCCAGACCCCGGTTCCCCTAAAATTAGTAAGCGACCTTTCACATCTGGCCGTTCAAATACCTCCATTGCTGAGGTTTGAGGCCGTAGGGGAATTACTTTCTGTCGCTCGGCACGTTCTACCGCCCCCTTGCTCTGCTCCATGGGTAATTCCAGATAGAGATTCATCTCTAACTGGTCTTGGTGCAGAGAATCCTGGAGTCGAGTTGTTACCTCCCGCTTGACTGCTTCTAGTAACTGTTTGCGAATGCGACTAGCAGCATCCTGATCACGGTCGAGCCAGCCAATTAGCTTGCGTTGTAATTCTCTCCAAAGGGGAGCTGGCACATGTCTTGGCTGCTCCGAATTATAATAGTAATTAGTCTCGGAATAGGAACCGTGGTCACCAATATGAGTTTCACGGTAATCATCTCCTGTCTTAATGTCACGCTCTGGCCGCTTTCGTTCTTCAGTCACGACTGTCAATCAAGCTAGGGTGATCGAGGTGTAGTCTGGTGTTAAGACTGCTGAGTTTCCTGCCAATCTTGCAGCGCACCGATAACAAAACTAGCAGCCGGATGGTTCAGCAGTTGCTCAAAAGCACTGACACCACCAGCTTTCAAGGCACTGAGTACTCTATTACTCAAATCAGGGTTAGTTTGAATTTGCTCAAATGCTGCTGCTGCCACCTCCATTTTTCCAGTGGTAGTATCGGTAGGGTAAGTTTTACTTAAGGTTTCTAGTAATTGTTGAATCTCCGCTGCAGCTTCCGCGAGGTTTTGTTTTTGCTCTGGGTTATTGTAGTAATGCTTCTCGGTGTAACGACCTTGGTCGTTAATGTAGGTTTCTCGGTATTCTCTACCTGTTTCATAGTAGTCTCTACCAGCTTGAATATTGCGATCGCCACTCATAACTAATTTATCCTTAGCCTCTCACGGTAAAGCCAATCCTCTATCCCTTTTCAGCCATGAGGAGTATTGGCTGTATTGTAGCTAGATTTTGAGAAATTGACTGAATGTCAACTCTGTTAATTCAGCAATGCCGTCTTTCTTACCCTTGTCACGACTCAATACCCAATTCCTCTTTCAATTCTTCCACAGGTTGAGGAGTAGCTTCTTCTGACTCTGCCCATTCCAAAGCCCTAAACAGGCGCTTCGCATTTTCTGGCGATCGCAACAGGTAAATAGTTTCTAAGATGCTGGACAATTCATCTTCAGCAATTAACGCGACATTTTTCTGGTTATCACCCTTGATTACGATAATGTGGCGTTGATCGTAAACTTGATCGAGGAGGCTAGCTAGGTTAGCTTTTGCTTGAGAATAGGTAGTTTCCCGACTTAACATCGTTTCCCTGAGGCTGAGTTGTAGATCATTATTTTACATACCTCAAATTGGAACTGCACGGTAATCTGATCGGTGGAATGGCCATCTTGGTGGAACAGGCATCTTGCCTGTTTGATGTTCCAGCATCTTGGTGGAACAGGCATCTTGCCTGTTTCATGTTCCAGCATCTTGGTAGAACAGGCATCTTGCCTGTTTGATGTTCCAGCATCTTGGTAGAACAGGCATCTTGCCTGTTTCATGTTCCAGCATCTTGGTGGAATGGGAATCTTGGTGGAATGGGAATCTTGGTGGAACAGGCATCTTGCCTGTTTCATCTTCCAGCATCTTGGTGGAATAGGCATCTTGCCTGTTTCATTCCCGAGCGGGCAAGATGCCCACTCTACTAAATTGGTTATTCCCGATTCCCGATTCCCGATTCCCGATTCCCTGTTCCCTGTTCCCTATTCCCTTGATTACCCAAATACCTCCTGAATTCCTAACTGCTCCAACCCTTGCCCAATCAACACTAAGCGAGTCTGACGCTTTTCATCAGCTTGCCAAGGACGGTCAAAGAAACTCTCAATGCGATCGCCTACTCCCTGGATCACCATCCGCATGGGTTTATTAGCAACATTCACAAATCCCTTAATTCGATAAATCTCTTGCTGTTGCACCAATTGTCGTAATTTTGTCTTGATAACCTTTGGATCAAATGCCTGATCTAAAATCAAGTTAACTGAATTAATATCATCATCATGGTCATGGTCTTCTTCATGGTCATGATGGCTAGGACGGGAGTCTAAATTATCTTCCACTCCGGCATTAAATCCTAGCAGTAAATCAGGACTAATGTCTCCCTCGTGACAAGGAACGACTTTCACACTAGTTGGTAACTGCTGTTGCAACCAATTGTTTACTTTGGTTTGAGTAGGACTATCCACTAAATCCACTTTAGTCAACAGCACCATATCAGCACAAGCGAGCTGGTCTTCAAACAGTTCCTCGATGGGAGTTTCATGTTCCAAGGTTGGGTCAGCCTGACGTTGCGCTTCTAAAGCATTGATATCGCTGACTAAAGTACCAGCTGCTAAGGCATCGCAGTCTACGACAGTCACCACCCCATCTACGGTAGCGCCCGTGCGAATTTCTGGCCAACGAAAGGCTTGAACTAGAGGTTTAGGCAAGGCTAATCCCGAGGTTTCAATCAGGATATTATCAATCTTGTCACGACGCTTCAGCAATTCTTGAATTGTCGGTAAGAATTCTTCTTGAACCGTGCAACACAGACAACCATTGGCTAGTTCTAAAATATTATTATTGGCGTCATCGTCTTCATCACAAATCTGACAGGAACGCAATAGTTCTCCATCAATACCTACTTCACCAAATTCATTGACAATTACAGCAATGCGCCTGCCATGATTATTTTGGAGCAGGTGACGCACGAGAGTAGTTTTGCCACTACCGAGGAATCCGGTAACAACAGTAACAGGAATTTTTGCAGCCATTTTAATAATTTAGAATGAATAATGAATAATGGAGAATGAAGAATGAAGAATGAAGAATGAAGAATGAAGAATGGTTAAGAGGATATCTGAAAAGTTTTTTTATACTGAATTTTGCCCCCCTAGCCCCCCAAGCGAGCAATCCCTCGCTTGGGGGGAACAAGAGTCAATTTGCTTCTAAAAGTCCCCCGAGCGAGCAATCCCTCGCTCGGGGGATTTAGGGGGCTTGGATGTAGCAAATGAGACTTCTCAGACAACCTCTAAGGCAGAAGGCAGCATGAAGAATGGTGAATGCTGAAAGCAGAAGTCAGAATTCTTAATTCTCCATTCTCAATTTTCAATTCTCAATTCTTAATTCTTAATTCTCAATTCTTAATTCTTAATTCTCAATTCTTCTTATCCAAAAATTGCAGAGGATAGGAAAACGACTCCTACTGAGCAGATACCAAAGCCTAAAATTCGCATCAGTGGGAAGGGTTGATCTCTCCATTGTTTGATCAACGTCTTACTCAAACCTAGGGCTAGGATAGCGATACCATACTGAATCACACTGAAGCCAATCAGGTAAGCCAAGAGTGGACTGATTTCAGCACCTACAATTGCTTCACCATAGGCATAGCCATGAAAAATACCAGCTAAGCTGGCTAACCCTAGCACTACGGATATAGTGGGGATTTTGGCACTCAACAGTAGTCCGCCAAAGAGCACCACTGACGTTGCGATCGCAATCTCTGGTATGGGCAAGTCCATTCCCAGCAAGTGAATACCTGTCCCGACTAGGGTGGTGAGGACAAAAGCACCGGGAATCAGGAAACCACTGGTAAATCCAGCTGCAATTAAGCCAACAGCAATCACAAAGGCGAGATGATCAAAACCAATTACAGGATGACCTAATCCCGACAAAAATCCTGTGATGAAATTATCGGGTCTCTCGCCACCAAAGGGATGGTGAGCCATGGCTTGTTGTGCTGTACTTAAAATCCCCATCCATACCAACAAAGCTATAGCATTAAAGCCAAGTTTCTGGTTGTGATAACGGGAGATAGAAGACCGATTGCTGGCGGAAAATTTACTTTTTGACATCGGGTAAATGCTGGTTAATGAATGATAAAAATACTTGCAACAGTTTAGTGCTAACGACCTTGACCGACTAGGCTTTATAAGACTAACTTGAAAAAGTAGAAAGTAGTGTCGTAGCACAGTTAAACTGAGCTGATAGCTGTTCGCGTAGCGTGCGCGTAGCGCATAAGCTGATAGCTGATAGCTGATAGCTGATAGCTTACAGATAAAATCTGTTAAATACTTTCTAGTCAACCACTCGTTTTCAAAAAGAGCATCACAAACGTTACTAGTAACTGTGGTTGCCTACTGACTAATTTTTTTTGAAATGCTACATCAGACATCATCTGTACCTCGCAGACGGATTTAACAACTGAAACCATTGGCGGGCATTCTGACTTAGAGGTCACTGACCTCATCACAGCTGCGGGACAGCGCCGGACTTGCACCGGACTTTCCCCGTTACCTCTGGTGAGTGTTCTTCACCAGAACCGATGGAACTTCAGGTACTTTAGCACACTCTGAGCTAAATTATTTGTTAATTATTAATTAAGATCTTAATTACGATTAATTAAGATTAATTAAGTAGTTGCACACAATTAATCTTTATTGATTGCGTTTAGGCTGAGACTGATCCTGTGATCTTGGGTTATCCCTTTCCTCGATACTGGGCAACTGGCCTACTGCCGGGATAGGGGTAGCATGGTCATCGGGAACGATTTTTGAACCAAATCGTTTAGCATAAACTTGGGTAAATTCAGCTCCTAAAAAGATAATTTGAGACGAATAGTAGACCCAAGCCAATAAAACCACCAGAGAGCCAGCAGCACCGTAACTTGAGGAAAAACTGCTTCTGCCGAGATACCCTGACAATAGGGATTTACCCAAGTTGAACAGTAAGGTAGTGATAATTGATCCAACCCAGACATCCTTCCAGGCAATTTTCACATCTGGCAAGTACTTGTAAACCAGAGCAAACATCAGGCTAAGGATACCAAAGGACACTAACAAGTCTAGAATTGTCCAGACAAAGTCAAGTTGGTAGAGCCAGAGTAAACCCAGCTCCTTGAGGAATTCACTCTCATAAGACCTCAAAGCTGATAACACAGTACTGATAACAGCGGACAATAGCAGAAACAGTCCTACACCCAGAACGGTCAGAAACGAAAGAATCCGTTTTTTCAAAATACCCCAGATGCCCTGTCCTGGTTTCAGCTTCACATCCCAAATCGTATTCAAGGCATCTTGGAGTTCGCCAAATACCCCAGATGCACCGAACAACAGCACCACAATACTAATCAAGGAAGCCAACCCCCCACTAGCATCGGGCCGATTGGCATTAGTAATGGCTGTCTGAATAAACTGTGCCCCCTGTTCCCCAACCAATCCTTGGATTTGCTCTACAATCTCGCCTTTAGCCGCCTCTTCCCCAAAAATAGACCCCACAATTGCGATCGCAATTATGAGCACTGGCGCTAGGGAAAAAATCATGTAATAGGATAATGCTGCTGCTAGTCGAGATGCGTTATCCTCCTGCCATTCTTTAAATGTTTCCTTAAGCAGTCCTAAAATAGCCTTGGGATTCATCACCATCACTCCTGGGCGCGGGTTAATCGGCATCCTTCCAGTTGGACATGCCGGACAATGCCTGAGAATATTCTAGATTGACAATTGATCCTGGTTAATGGACTATGGTTGCATCAGTCAGTTAATCGTAAGCATATGCGCGAAGCGCAGGCTACGCCAACAGCTAATGGGTTACGCGCACGCTACTTGAGGTGCCGTCAGCTATTAGCCAAATGCCAAGGGATTTTACCCAGACTTTCCATTCTCATTGTCTTGATGCAAAGCGCGAGTGGGGGGAACCCCCAAGACCGCGCTGCATCGCTAATCTCGAACTATTAAATTATCCTGTTTACGCACCCTACGAGAACGAGATTTATTTTAAGCATGATAGCTGACAGCTAGTGGGGTAAGCTAATTCCAGAAAAACCAATAAAATCTTAAGTTAAGGATGATTGAAAACCAATTTGTAAGCAACTTAGTCTCCTCCTTATCCAAACGTGGTAAACTACCAATTAGCTTTCTACTTCATTTGGAAGATGGGTCAATCACCACTATTGGAGAAGAGAAACCAATATTGGATGTATACATCAAAAATCCAGCTGGTCGAAAAGCTCTGATGTCCTTAGACGAATTAGTGATAGTGGAAGCTTATATCAAGGGTGATATTGATCTCGAAGGGGACTTAATCAAGGCGATGTCGTTCCAGGAGCTGTTATCCGATCAGCATATTTTGCTAAAGATAGGTCGGCGACTCAAGCCCATCTTACTTGGGCGGGAAAAATGCAATCCAGATTGGATCTCGAAGCATTATGACTCCAATAATATCCAATTGTTCGCCATGGATAGCGATTACAATACTTATACTCCTGGGATATATGAGAAAGATGAGGATAGCCTAGAGGTTGGAGCTGAACGCAAGTTGGACTTTGCCTTTCAATCCCTAAATCTAAAACCGAATGATTCAGTACTCGATATTGGCTCTGGCTGGGGCGGTTTCCTGCGTTTTGCCGCACGCCGAAATATCCGTGTGACTGGAATTACCTTATCTAAGCACCAAAAACAGTATGTAGAAGATTTAATTGAAAAAAACAACTTTGATGCAGAGGTCAAGTATCAAGACTTTTTCTCATTCCAACCCAGCCAGAAATATGATGGCATAGTCATGATGGGGGTAATGGAAGATTTGTCTGATTATCCTCGCGTGATGGAGCGTCTCTTGAACTATCTTAAACCTGGCGGACGAGTATATCTCGACTTTGCCTCAGAAAAAGAGTCATTTGTCACCCGCAGTTTTATTACCAAGTATATCTGGCCGGGAACCTTTCGGATGGTGTATATGCCGGAATTTATCGATGCTGTTAGAGAATCACCATTTGAGATCCAAGGCATCTATAACGACCGTCGCAACTATTATCTTTGGTCGAAGGGGGTTTATGAGCGCTGGATGGAACAAAAAGCAGATCTAATCGACAAGTCGAATGAACAAATCTGGCGCACGTTCCAGATACTTTTTGCCGGAACAGCGGGTACCATGGTCCAGTCATCATACCATTCGACGGCCTATCGGGTGGTTTTAGAATTACCTGAGGATCACAAGTCTTTAGAATAACTGTGGTTAGACCTAGATTCCTAAATCAATTGTGCATTGATCCCTAAGCATTCAGCGGTCAGCTAATGGGCTAAGCGCATATGCTTACAACAGGCAGGTAACTATTTGAATAATGCTGAGTTACGTCTCCATGATAGCTGACCGCTGACCGCTGATAGCTGACCGCTGATAGCTGTTGGCGTAGCCTGCGCTTCGCGCATATGCTTACGAAAAGTCTGTTTTAGCTGAGGATGACGAGAGGATCTAGTAGACATGTTTTTGAGATATGTTAGTCTTGTGCAGAGCAGAGTTTAGATGTAGGTTGCGAAACGGTGATTGGCACTGATACATTGATAATAATTTATTTGTTAAAAATTCTGTTACTCTGCAAACCGAGAGTCTATGATCTGAGATAGCGTCCAATTTTGTAAAGAGAGAAACCTAGCGTGCTGTCTATTGATTTTAATCCTATTAATTGTTTAGGGGTGCTTGTTGTTGCTCATCTCTGCAACGTATTTGCATTGTGGTTTATTCACTTTTTTTTCCATCAAAAATTTTTAGGCATCCCTTTCTATAAAATTCATCTCAATTCTCATCATCGTATAGAACATATGTCTAGTTCCAAATCAGATTACTATTGGGCGCTTAGTGAACATATTACAGCTGCCTTTTGTTACCTAAGCTTCTGGGTCGGATATCATCTACTATTTAGTAGTTGGATAGCATGGACTTTCTGTATTGATGCCGTAGTTGACATGGCCATCGTATATTATGTTCATAATGAGTATCCAAAAAAAGATTCTTGGTTAACTCGATATGCTTGGTTTAAGAGAGACAGACTACTACATAAAATTCATCATAGTTATCACAAGGATAAATTCATGAATAGCAAGAACTATGCTTTCCTTGGGCTACTTTCAGGTTATCTTATGGATCGGATATTTGGAACTTATCAACCTATAAAAAACGCCAGAAAGATCACCTAAACTATAATCCAACTATAATCCAAGGGGAAGTGGCTAATGAACAGGATGGAAGATAACCATGATCAATTTATTTAATTTCTTTGAAAGCCTATTTCCGGGCATAAAGAAAGTCATCTGGAAAGCTATATATAACTTCTTGGCTTGGCGATTTCCCACTAGTGAATGGTTCTTTATGAACTATGGCTATGATAATCCTAAAGACGAGCTGAACCTTTTACCAGAAGATGAAAAAAACCGTTACTTTATTCATCTTTATGCCCACACATTAGGTTCGGTAGAACTTACCGGTAGGGATATCCTAGAAATTGGATCTGGGAGAGGAGGAGGTAGCGAGTGGATCGCACGCACTCAAAATGTCAGCTCAATGACTGGTCTTGATTTATCCGATAGTGCAGTCAATCTCTGTAACAAAAATCATAAAGTTCCCAATTTAGCCTTTAAACAGGGAGATGCTGAACAATTGCCTTTCCCCGACAAATCTTTTGATATCGTATTAAATGTTGAGTCTTGCCATCACTATCCTAACCTTTCGACCTTTCTACAGGAAGTTAAAAGGGTGCTCAGACCAGGTGGCTATCTCTGTTTAGCCGACTATCGAGAGCAAACGGAGCTTGACGAATTCAAGGAACAGCTTTCAGAGTGTGATTTAGAGTTAATACGTTCGACTAATATTACAGGCAATGTCGTCAATGCCCTTAATTTAACTGACCACCTGAAGCTTAGTATTCTGCAACGCTATGTTCCTTGGTTTCTACTGGATATGGTAAAAACCTTTGCCAGTGTAAAAGGCACAGAATTATACAACCGATTCGTTGACGGACGAGTGGTATATATCAGTGCAATGTTGCAAAAAAATCCAGCTACTTAGCTTTAGCTCAACTGTAAGCTATCAGCTATAGGAAAGGGAGCAGGTAGCAGGGAGTAGGGAGTAGGAAACAACAATTATCACAATTCCTATACGGAACCCTAGATAGCGCGGATAGTATTTTGAAAAAGTCGCCCTCAAGAATTTCCCATGGGGCTAAATAAACCATAGGGACTCGTAAAAGAGTACTATTAGACTACTATCATTTGATTCAGGGAAGTTTGACAATAGTTGCTCTATGCCCGCACTGACCACAAAACCTGCCAACCCTAGCTTTCCCCTCACCGCCGTGGTGGGTCAAGAAGCCATTAAACTCGCCCTCCTCCTCGCGGCCATTGACCCTGGATTAGGAGGCGTTGCGATCGCAGGACGCCGTGGCACAGCTAAATCAGTGATGGCACGGGCAATCCACACCTTGCTCCCTCCGATTGAAGTGGTTAAAGGTTCCTTGAGTAACTGTACTCCAGAGGAAGCGTTACAGGAACAGTTACAGGAACAGTTACAGGTTGACGGTTCTCCAGATACCGAAATCATCCCAGCTCCCTTCGTTCAAATTCCTCTAGGAGTTACCGAAGACCGGCTCCTGGGTTCAGTGGATGTGGAACAATCTGTCAAACAAGGGGAACCGGTCTTTCAACCGGGATTACTTGCCCAAGCTCATCGGGGTGTGTTGTATGTGGATGACATTAACCTGCTTGATGACCAAATTGCTAACCAGCTACTGAGTGTTTTAACGGAAGGGCGCAACCTAATTGAGCGAGAAGGCATTAGTTTCCAACATCCCTGCAAACCAATTTTAATTGCTACCTACAATCCCGACGAGGGACCATTACGGGAACATTTATTGGACAGAATTGCCATTACCCTGTCTGCTGATGGTGTGTTGGCCTTAGAGCAACGGGTGGAGGCAGTAGAACAAGCGATCGCATACGCTAACTCTCCCCAGCAGTTTCTGGAGGAATACCAGGAGGATCTCGATACCCTCAAGACGGATATTATTCTAGCGCGAGAGTGGCTCAAGGATGTTGAGATTACCCATGACCAAATTACCTATCTCGTCAATGAAGCCATCCGAGGTGGTGTCCAAGGTCATCGCGCAGAACTGTTTGCGGTTCGAGTTGCAAAAGCTGCAGCAGCCTTAGATGGTCGTCAGACAGTTAATTCCGAGGATTTGCGTCGGGCGGTGGAATTGGTAATTGTCCCCCGTGCGACTATGGTAGAAACACCACCAGAAGAAGCACCACCACCTCCTCCTCCCCCACCACAAGATCAATCTCAGGAAGAGCAAGACCAAGAGGAAGACAAGGACGACGACAATGACTCAGAAGAGCAAGAACAGGAAGCTCCGAATATCCCGGAAGAGTTTCTCTTTGACCCAGAAGGGGTGATCCTTGACCCTAGTGTGCTCTACTTTGCTCAGATGGCACAACGGCAAGGTAAGTCCGGAAACCGTAGCATTATCTTTTCAGAAGACCGGGGTCGGTATGTCAAACCGATACTACCGAAAGGGAAAGTAAGGCGGATTGCTGTAGATGCCACCCTCAGAGCTGCTGCACCCTATCAAAAAGCTCGTAGGCAACGTCATCCTAACCGTCGGGTTATTATCGAACAAGGGGATTTACGATCCAAGCGGTTAGCCCGAAAAGCTGGCTCCTTGGTAGTTTTTGTAGTAGATGCGTCAGGGTCTATGGCTCTAAACCGGATGCAATCTGCTAAAGGAGCAGTGATGCAGCTTCTGACGGAAGCTTATGAAAACCGTGACCAAGTTTCCCTGATTCCCTTCCGGGGAGAACAAGCCGATGTGCTGTTACCCCCTACTCGTTCCATTGCTTTAGCAAAGCGGCGTTTGGAGCGATTACCTTGTGGTGGCGGTTCCCCTTTAGCTCATGGATTAACTCAGGCGGTGCATGTGGGCATGAATGCTCAATTGTCTGGGGATATTGGTCAAGTGGTAATTGTGGCAATTACTGATGGTCGGGGCAATATTCCCTTAGCTCGTTCCTTGGGAGAAACTCTACCAGAAGGGGAAAAGCCAGATATTAAAGGGGAATTGTTGGAAATTGCTGCTCGGATTCGAGCTAATCGGGTTCAATTATTAGTAATTGATACCGAGAGTAAGTTTGTTTCTACTGGTTTTGCTAAGGAATTGGCCAAACAAGCAGGTGGTAAATATTATCATTTACCGAAAGCAAATGATAAAGCGATCGCAGCTATGACTAAGAATGCGATCGCTGATATGACATCTCGCTAAATAGCAAAGGGAACAGGGAATAGGGAACAGGGAATAGGAAACAGGGAACAGGGAACAAAATTCTCACAATTGATTCCCTTAATTAGCTGACGGCTGTTCGCGTAGCGTGGCCAAAGGCCAACGGCTGACCGCTGATAGCTGTTGGCGTAGGCTGCGCTTCGCGCATATACTTACCTGGGATATTCCTTTGGCGAAAGGGTGTCTAGTTACTAAAGTTGATAGAATTTGCCCAAAAGATGACCAATTCTTGAATCAACAACCATGAAACGCCGAAAATTTTTTAGTAACGCTGCGATTGGTGCAGCCAGTACAGCTGCCTTAGCCTCCTGTAATCAAACTAGTACAGGACCCGTTGCTCAATCCGGCAGTCAGCCTATGGTTCGATGGAAAATGGTGACCAGCTGGCCAAAATCCCTCGATACTATCTATGGGGGAGCTGATACTGTCTGTAAGCGGGTCAGTGCCATGACCAATGGGCGTTTCCAGATTACCCCCTTTGCTGCTGGTGAAATTGTACCAGGATTAGAGGTTCTTGATGCCGTCCAACAGGGAACCGTTGAGTGTGGTCATACCGCTAGTTACTACTACGTTGGCAAAAATCCTGCCCTAGCATTCGGCACTAGTGTACCCTTTGGTCTAACCGCTCCACAACAAAATGCCTGGTTGTACCACGGTGGTGGCTTGGAATTGATGCAGGAACTCTATGCTGATTTTGGCGTGATTAATTTTCCAGCGGGTAACACCAGTACTCAGCTGGGAGGTTGGTTCAAGAAACAAATTAATTCTCTAGCTGACCTGAAGGGATTAAAAATGCGTATCCCTGGATTGGGAGGTAAAGTGATGGAGCGCTTGGGGGTCAATGTCCAAGTATTACCTGGGGGTGAAATTTTCCTTGCCCTAGACCGGGGAGCCATTGATGCCGCTGAATGGGTTGGTCCCTATGATGATGAGAAGCTGGGCTTGTACAAAGCAGCTAAGTTCTATTATTATCCAGGCTGGTGGGAACCCGGACCAACCCTAGAGGTGCAGGTTAATAAAAAAGCTTGGGATAAGTTGCCCAAGGACTATCAGGAAATTTTTAAAGATGCCGCCAGATACGCCAATATCAACATGGCGGCTCAGTATGATGCGTTGAATGGAGCAGCATTGGAACGCTTGATTAAAGCGGGTGCTAAGCTGACTCCTTACTCTCAAGACATTTTGCAGGCGGCTGAGAAAGCATCATTCGAGTTATTTGAGGAAGATGCTAGCAAAGATCCCAAGTTTAAGAAAGTTTATGAACAGTGGAAAGGGTTTCGCAAGCAAATTTACAAGTGGCATGGCACAAATGAATTGAGTTTTGCTAATTTCGCCTTTTCTCGGAACTAGAGCACTATCGCCATCTTAAATACCGAATTTTATCTATGAGGGGTGACACCCCTTGCTAAATTTGTTATATTGAGATCAGTAGATAGATGCACCCTGATGATCCAGAGAGTCTTGAAGACGGCTCTCTTATTTTTTTGGGAAAAATTGAAATATGAACATACCTAGGGTCAGCTGCTTAGAAAATTATTAAATGAGGGGTGACACCCCTCACTAAATTTGTTATATTGAGATCAGTAGATAGATGCACCCTGATGACCTAGAGAGTCTTTTTGACGGCTCTCTTATTTTTTTTTGGAAAATCGATTGGTGCTTTCCCACCAAATAAAAAAGCGCTCCCTTTTTGGAGAGCGCTGTTAGGGGGTACCTTTGTACTCCCCTAGGGGTGATCAGATTAAACTCTGATTAGCCGTTGATCGCTGGAGCAGTCAAAGCTACAGGAGTAGCTTCAGCCGCAGCTAGGTCTAGAGGGA